>JAQVXN010000077.1:0-6543 GCA_028709135.1 Bacteroidaceae bacterium
ATATTGAAGAAGCTGAAAAGGTTGCTGAACCTATGCTTGAAGCCAAAGAGGAGATTATTCCTGCAGAAGCGGAAATCGTGGCGGAAGAGAAACCAGAGGAAAAAGCTCAAGAAATGTCTTTAAACGACAACATCAGTGTGACATCGGTTTATTTGGGTGATGCGGATTCCGAAAAGGAAGACAATTCCAGTCAAGAAGTGGAGCAAGTAAAAGATGTTGCTGTTCCGACTACACCCAAAAGTAGTATGCCGACATTTGTTGTCCCTGAAAATGGGACGCGCAAAGGCAAAAAGTCTTTTTTAATTATTTGTTTGGCAGTAGGCGCAGTAGTTCTGATCCTGGTGAGTTATGCTGCGGGTTATTATCATTGGTTTGTAGCTGAAAATACTGTTTTAGCAAAGCCGCAATCCTTCGTAATAAAGTCAACGCCAGCTAAAAAAGTTTATCCAGTGCGTCGTGCATTCAAAAAAGAACTTTCGGATTCTTCTAAAACAGCTGCGGTTAAATCTGAAAAGTCTCAGGAACCTTCGGCAAAGGAATTGAGTAAGCAATATGAGCAGTTACCTGGAGGAAGATATCTCATTATCGGAACGCTGGAAGAACATGAAATGAAAGCAACCGACACGTTGATCAAACTCTCAAAGAAAATATATGGTAGTAAGGATTACGTGAAATACATCATCTTTTACAATCATTTGGAAAATCCGGACCTGATCGCGTTAGGAACAAAACTGAAAATGCCGAAGTTGGCACATGAAGAATGATTTCAGTAATGGAAATTTTCTTAAGAATAAATAGAATGAGTTTCTTTTTATGGAAAATTAAATTGGAACTACTTTGAAAAGTCTTAATTTTGCTGTAAAATTAAACGATGAACAATTAAATAAAAAGAACAATATGGAAGAGAATATCGACATCCGCGGTTTGAACGAATTAATAGAGAGCAAAAGCGGATTTGTGACCAATCTGGTAACAGGAATGGGACAAGTTATTGTGGGACAAAAGCACTTGGTTAATGCCTTGCTGGTATGCCTGCTAAGTGATGGTCATATTCTATTGGAAGGAGTTCCTGGTTTGGCAAAAACATTGGCTATTAAAACGCTGTCTTCATTGATAGATGCCAGTTATAAAAGAATCCAATTCACACCAGATTTGCTTCCTGCCGATATCGTCGGTACTGTAATATACAGTCAAAAATCAGAATCATTTGTTGTGAGACAAGGGCCGATTTTTGCTAATTTCATTTTGGCGGATGAAATCAACCGTGCTCCTGCAAAAGTTCAGAGTGCATTACTTGAGGCCATGCAAGAGCGCCAAGTAACTATAGGCAGTGATACCTTTAAATTACCACAACCATTTTTGGTTTTGGCTACGCAAAATCCTATTGAGCAAGAGGGTACTTATTCCCTGCCTGAGGCACAAATAGACCGTTTCATGCTAAAAGTGGTGATTGACTATCCTACCATTCAAGAGGAACAGGAGATTGTGAAAAATCATATCGAAGGTAAATCACAAGAAGTGAAACCCATTGTACGTACAGATGAGATATTGGCTGCGCGCGAAGTCATCAAACAAATCTACATAGATGAAAAAATAGAACGCTATATTACCGATTTGGTATTTGCTACTCGTTTTCCAGAGCAGTATAACTTGAAAGACATGAAGCAGAATATCAATTTTGGTGCATCTCCGCGTGCTTCCATCAATATGGCTTTGGCTGCACGTGCTTATGCCTTCATTAAACGCCGTGGCTACGTTATTCCAGAAGATGTACGGGCCATTGCACATGACGTGCTCCGCCACCGCATCGGGCTCTCTTATGAAGCCGAGGCCAACGATATTAGTAGTGATGAAATTATTAATGAAATTCTAAATAAAGTACAAGTTCCATAGTGGATACCAGTGATTTATTAAAGCGCGTTCGACAGATAGAAATTAAAACAAGAGCGCTGTCGAACAATATCTTTGCAGGCGAATATCATTCTGCTTACAAAGGTCACGGCATGTCATTCTCTGAGGTGCGCGAATATCAGTTTGGTGATGATATCCGCGATATTGACTGGAATGTTACGGCCCGCTTCAATCACCCTTATATAAAGGTGTTCGAAGAGGAACGAGAACTGACCGTGATGCTGTTGATTGACGTTTCGTCCAGTCTTTCTTTTGGTACGGTGAATATGTTCCAGCGCGACATGGTTACTGAAATTGCTGCTACATTGGCTTGCTCGGCCATTCAAAACAATGATAAAATTGGTGTCATTCTGTTTTCGGATAAAATAGAAGAATATATTCCGCCAAAGAAAGGACGCAAACATATTTTATATATTATCCGTGAATTGTTGAATTTCAAACCGGATGGACAGCGTACCGATATTAAAGTTGCATTGGAATTTTTGATGAATACGCAGCACAAGAGTTGTACAGCGTTTCTCATCAGCGATTTTATTGACCGTAATGATTATTCTCAAGCTGTATTGATTGCCAATCGGAAACACGACTTGGCTGCTATTCAGGTTTACGATCGCTTTATGGCTGCGTTGCCTAATGTGGGACTTATCAAGGTTTGTGATGCTGAAAAGGGACACGAACAATATATAGATTCGTCCAGTAAGAAGGTGCGTGATGCCCACAGTCGCAGTTGGTCTATCTTGGAAAAGAATTTGACCGAGACCATGAATAAGAGTAATGTGGATCTTATTTCCATTCGTACAGACGAAGATTACGTAAAAGCATTAATCAATCTTTTTTCAAAACGAAGATAGACATGTTGCGAAAAATATTGTTTTTTTTCTCCTTGATTATATTTGCGGTAGCGAATGCCGTAGCCCATGTATCTGTTAGCGTGAAAATAGATTCTACAGCTATTCTCATTGGGCAGCAGGCTCATATCGCACTCAAAGTTGTGGCTGATGCCAACCAAAAGGTGATTTTTCCTGTCTTTCCGAACAAGCACATTAATTCACATGTGGAAGTGCTTAACGAAAAGATATCCAATTCTGAGAAATTGAATAACGGGCAGCAGATTTCAATTACCAAAGTTTATACTGTTACGGCTTTTGATTCTGCACTCTATTATATTCCGCCTTTCAAAGTACGTGTAGGTAATCAGTCATACTCCTCCAATACGTTGGCGTTGAAAGTTGCGACGATGGATATTGATACGCTGCATGTGGATAAATTCTTTGGTCCAAAAGATATTGCCCCCGTTCCTTTTTCCTGGAGTGATTGGCGCGGGCTGTTCATGCTGTCGTTGTTTCTCATCTTGATGCTGTTGGCGATTGTTTATCTTTACATGCAAGTTCACAATAAACGCCCCATTCTGAAACGTTTCAGAATACGGCCCACCTTGCCCCCTCATCAGTGGGCTATGAATGAAATTCAGAAGATTAATCATAAAAAGGAAGTACATGATGATTCTAAGGAATATTACACCCAGCTTACAAATATTCTGAGAACATATATCCAGAAACGTTATGGTTTTAATGCTCGTGAAATGACTTCTTCGGAAATTATTTCCCAGCTTACGGAACAGCAGGATAACAAGTCTGTGCAGGAGCTGCAACAATTATTTGAAACTGCCGATTTGGCAAAGTTTGCCAAACTGCGTACCATGCTCAATGAAAATGACGAAAATTTATATAAAGCAGTAGACTTCATTAAGTCTACCAAAATAGAAGAGCAGGAGAAAACCCAAAAACAAGTTGAGTTGCCTCCTGAAATACAACGTAGTCGCCGTAGTCTGTTGGTTTTGAAATTGACCATAGCAGTCATGGTAACAGGTAGTCTTATTATTTTGTTCTTTATCGGACGGAGTTTGTATTTTTTGTTCGTTTAAAAATTGAAGGAAGATGGTCTTTGCAAATAGTATTTATCTCTTTTTATTACTCTTGCTTATCCCGTATATCGTATGGCATTTTATGTCCAGACGAAAGAAGGAACCCACGCTGAAAGTTCCAGATACACAGGCTTATCGTTTTATTCCACAGAGTAAAAAGGTTTATCTCATTCAGATGCCTTTCTTTCTGCGGCTTATCACGTTTACGATGATTATTCTGGTGTTAGCGCGGCCGCAGACAAGCAATCGTTGGAAGGATTCTGAAGTGAGTGGCATCGACGTGATGTTGGCTGTCGATATTTCTACGAGTATGCTCTCGGAGGATTTGTCACCGAACCGCATTACGGCTGCGAAAAACGTAGCATCAGAATTTATTGCCAATTGCCCGAACGACAACATCGGACTTACTGTTTTTGCAGCAGAGGCCTTTACACAATGCCCTTTGACAACAGATCATGCCTCCTTGCTTAATATGTTTAAAGGAGTTCAGTGTGATCTTGCCGCCAATGGTCTTATTGACGATGGCACGGCTATTGGAATGGGTCTTGCCAATGCTATCAGTCGTCTCAAGGCCAGCAAAGCTAAAAGCAAAGTAATTATTCTGATTACTGATGGTTCTAATAACAAAGGAGAAATCTCTCCTCAAACAGCTGCTGAAATTGCTCATGTTAATGGCATTCGCGTTTATACAATTGGTGTAGGGACGAATGGTACGGCTCCGTATCCTTTCCCATTGCCAGGTGGCGGGGTTAAATATGTGCAGCTTCCTGTTGAAATAGATTCTCAAACTCTCATTGACATTGCAAACCGTACTGGTGGTAAATTTTATCGTGCTACGAACAATCGGGAACTGAGAAGAATTTATGATGACATTGGTAAATTAGAGAAGACTAAAATTATGGTTAAACAATACAGCAAGCATTACGAGGCTTATCAAACTTTTGGTCTGATTGCCCTCTTGTCGCTACTGCTGGAATTACTGTTGCGCAACACTGTGCTTCGTCGTATTCCTTAATTAAAATTCTTCGTGCATTATGTTTCGATTTGAAAATCCAGAATATCTATATTTTTTATTGGTAATACCGATATTGGTATTGCTGTTTGTCTTCTTGCGCTATCAGCGTAAAAGGCGCTTGAAGCGTTTGGGAGATTATGGCCTTATCAATCAATTGACAGTAGGAGTCTCTTTTTGGCGTCCTGTAGTTAAACTGATTTTGTGTCTGTTGGCTCTTGCTGCACTCATTATTATGCAGGCTCGTCCTCAAATGGGACTTAAAATAGAAACCGACCAACATACGGGCATCGAAGTTATGGTGGCTTTGGATGTTTCGAACTCCATGCTCGCAACCGACATCGAGCCTAATCGTTTGGAACGTGCCAAGATGATGGTGGCAAATATTTCAGACAAACTTACGAATGATAAAGTTGGTTTAGTCGTTTTTGCAGGCGATGCCTTTATTCAGCTGCCCATTACGAGCGATATTGTCTCGGCTAAGATGTTTTTGGATGCTGTTTCTCCTTCTATGATTGCTACGCAAGGCACGAACATTTCTGATGCCATTCGCCTCTGTACGGGTAGTTTTACAAATCAGAAACACGTAGAGCGTGCCATCGTTATCATTACGGATGGAGAGGATCATGAAGGCAAAGCTGAGGATTTGGCTGAAGATGCCGCTAAAAAAGGTATTCGTGTTTTTGTACTTGGCATCGGCAGTACGAAAGGTTCTACCATCCCTATAGGTGGAGGTGGCTATTTGAGGGATAAGCAGGGTAACGTAGTTATTACGCGCATGAATGCCGATATGTGTCGCCGTATTGCGGAAAAAGGCAAAGGCGTTTTTATTCAAGTTGACAATTCCATCTTGGCTCAAGACAGGCTCTATTATGAACTCAACAAACTGCAGAAGCAGGATCTTGGCACTACTTCTTTTTCCGAGTATGCCGAGCAATTTCAGGTTTTTGCCTGGATAGCTCTGATTTTGCTGTTGATAGATATTGTAATCGATGAACGGAAAAATCCCCGTTTCAGCCGTTTTAAAATATTTCGGAATAATGAAAAGTAACCGCATATTCTTTTTACTGACCCTGGTACTGCTTTTACTGCCTGCTGTTCTTTTTGCACAGCCAGCGGAAAAGCGCTATATGCGAAAGGGTAACAGTCTTTTCCATGCTAAGAAGTATGCCGAGGCTGAAGTGAATTATCGTAAAACATTAGAACTTTCCCCTACTAACGCACGTGCTCGTTATAATTTAGGCAATTCGCTCCTGTCGCAGCGTAAACCTAAAGACGCCATGAAACAGTATGAGGAAGCAGCCAGAACAGAAAGAAATCCTTTTTTTAAAGCTGCCATATATCATAATATGGGTGTTATTTTGCAATCGCAGAAGCAATTTGGTCCTGCTATTGATTGTTATAAGGAGTCGTTGCGCAATTATCCTGTTGATGACCGTACGCGCTATAATCTTGCTCTCTGCCAGTATCAATTGAAGAAGAATCCTAATAAACAAAAGCAACAGAACAAGAATAAAAAGCAGCAGAACAAGGACAACAAGAAAAATCAAAATAATCAGCAAAAGCAGCAACAACAGCCGCAAAATCAAAATAATCAACAGAAAGAGAAAAATCAGATGTCGAAGGAGAATGCCGACCAAATGCTCCGCGCTGCCATGATGGAGGAAAATCGTACGCAGCAAAAGGTGCGCAAGTC
>JAQVXN010000077.1:6553-8088 GCA_028709135.1 Bacteroidaceae bacterium
GGCGCAAGGCCATGCAGCAGCGTCGTCAGAGAAATGTTGAACAGAATTGGTAGAAAAAGCGATGGATATAAAGAAATTATTTCTGATTGTAATCTTGCTTTTGGCGGCCAGCCCGCTTTGTGCAGCTGTGCGGGTGATTGCCCATGCTCCCGAAACTGTAGCACAGGGAGAACAGTTCCGATTGGAATACGAAGTGAACACGCAGGATGTTAAGAGTGCTCAGGTTCTGACTAAGATACCCGGCTTTGAGATTCTTTATGGTCCTAGCAGGTCGTCTAGTTATAGTGTTCAGATTATTAACGGTCATCAGTCTTCGGTTAGTTCGGTTACGTATGGTTATACATTGATGGCGCGAAAACCGGGTACATACGTTATTCCGCATATTACGGTTAATGTGGATGGACATTCTTATGCTTCCAATTCTGTTCGCATTAAAGTAGTTCCCGGTGGCGGTGGAAGTAGTTCTGGGAATGCCTCTCAAGGAGGTTCTCCTCAGCCAGTGAATTCAAAAAGCAGTGTGGGGCACATCTCAAATAAGGATTTGTTTATCTCCGTCACTGCCAATAAGTCTCAGGTTTATGAACAGGAACCTATTTTACTTACTTATCGGGTATATACACGACTTAACTTGCGCCAGTTGGCTGGTAAGATGCCGGACCTGAAAGGTTTTATGGTTAAAGAAGTTCCACTGCCTCAGCAAAAGTCCTTCTCTATTGGTTCTTACAACGGACAAAATTATTATACTACGGTATGGAGTCAATATGTGATGTTCCCTCAACAAACTGGTAAACTTGTCATCCCTCAAATTCGTTTCGACGGCATTGTGGAGTTCAGCAATCCGAATGTGGATCCTATTGATGCCTTTTTCAATGGGAATTCGGGTGCTTTTGAACGTAAGAAATCTGTTATTTCACCTTCACTTGCCGTTATGGTGCGCCCTCTGCCATCTAAGCCTGTGAACTTTTCAGGGGCTGTGGGGCATTTTTCCATTAAATCACAACTTCGAACTCTTCATCCGCGTGAGAACGAAACCCTTGATCTTCAGGTTCAAATCAGTGGTACCGGCAATGTGGATTTGATAAAAGTGCCTTCTGTTAATTTCCCCGGAGATTTCGATACGTATGATCCTAAACAAACTTCGCAGTCCAAACTAACTACAGCAGGTATGGTGGGAAATATGACGATAGATTATGTGGCTGTGCCGAAACATCGTGGTTCCTATACCATTCCGGGAATAGATTTTACGTATTTCGACACTTCGACAAATTCTTATAAAACGATTCATACGGCTCCCATTAATGTTGATGTAGCAAAAGGCGAAAAAAGCATTTATTCCGATAAACAGAAAGAAATCCTTGCGCGGAGTGACATCAATTATATTAAAACCGGCGTTGTAAACCTCCATCATAAGGAGGATCTATTCTGGAATCGTAGTTCTTTCTGGCTTTATTATTTGATATCGTTGTTACTGTTTGTTGCAGTCTTTATCTATCTACATCGTCGTGTTGTACAGCGTGGAGATGAAGTGGGGCAAC
>JAQVXN010000078.1 GCA_028709135.1 Bacteroidaceae bacterium
TAAGAGTAAATGAACCCGTTCCTTCCACGACTTTGGTAGGAAGTGGTACGATGTTTACACTGGCGATGGCGTAACTGCCTGAAAACAGTAGCAAAGCCAAGAATAATTTAAGAGTCTTTTTCATATAAATTTGAGTAAAATTTAGCAAAGAGAATGCAGGTACGAAATTACAGATTTTTCTGTATAAAAGTTGATGATGAATGGACTTTTTATGGTGTAACATCAAAATACTCATAAATAGTACTGTTTTGAAGTATAAAAGGAGGTGTTTCTGGGCAAATTATAAAGGTATATTTAAGAAGAAGCTTTGTGCAAATAGTATTGAATTAGTTTTACAGCTCCTTCTGTTCCCAGTTTGGAAGTATTGACAACTAAATCGTAATTGCGACTGTCTGTCCAATTACCTCCTGTATACTGATAATAGTGGTTTGCGCGGGCCTTATTGACGGTTTCTATTTTATGTCTGGCTGCGGTTTCGCTTAGATGGTCTTTAATCATGACATGATGAGTGGCAAAGTCGAGATCAGAACAAATGAAGACCCGTAAGCTATTTATGCTGTTACGAAGTATCCAGTTGGCACAGCGGCCAATAATGATGCAAGGTTGGATTGTCGCCAAATTCATGATGGTACGGCTTTGAGAAACGAAAATGGCATCATCTTTTGAAGGATTCATAGAATCTGGAATACTTTTGTCTGTAAAAATGAGTTCCCAAAGTTTTGAAGTTGAAATATTTTGCTCGTTAGCAGCGACAAAGTCCGGAGAATAACCGAGTTCCTCGGCAGTATGATCAATTAGTTCTCGATCATACAGGGGTATGTGTAGAGCTTCTGAAAGTTTTTCTCCGACAATATGGCCACCACTACCATACTCCCGTGAAATAGTAATGACAAAAGGAACAGAAGAGCGCGAAATCGACTCAAGAGGCATTTTTTGAGGTGTCCGAATTGTAAAAAATGATTCGAGCCAACAGAGATGGGGGCTGAAACGTCTAACCATAAATCCTACATAGAACATGGAAAAAAGAGTTCCAAAACCGATCATATCCCACTGCCATTTACCGAAAATGAGAAACATAAAAATAACACCGACAAGAACTAATCCCGTATCGCTACACATTTTGACTTTTCCAAAATCTTTATGGACAACTTTAGAAATGGCTAAAGGAAAACCTTCACCTGCTAACATGAGAACATCGCAATGAACTTCAGCCGAAATCCCGTAAGCCAGCAATCCGCCTCCTAAAAGAAGCTCTCCAAAACGAGCCATGTAAGCTAACGGAGTATTGCTTAGAATTTGTAGATAAGAGGTCATCCACATGGTGATGTCGGTGTAAAAGCCAAAAAGGAAACTGACTACGATTTGGAGTAATTGAATAACCTGGTAGTTGCGCCTGAGTAGGAGTATCTGTGAAAGAATAAAGAAAATATGCATGCAGATAACATAAACACCCATAGAGTAGGGCGTTCCTGGAGCTAAACAGAGCACGTATGGCGGACAGGAAATAGGAGAACTGCCTAAATTTGCCCGAATGGATAGCGACGTACCAAATGCAATGATAAACAGGGCAATGATGAAACAGAAATAACGGCGCAACAACTCTTTGGCGCTTCTTTTTGGGGTTTTGCCCTCGATAAAAACCTTTGTTTTTGACACGTTGGACATCTTTTCAACTGCAGAGTTACAAAAAAATGTCAATAATATACCTATGTTCAGTTCAAAAAGACCTTTTTTGATTTGAAATATAAACCTAAATATTGTCTTTTATAAGTTGAGTATAAAATTTTGGAAGGAATATATAGCAAGTATCATGTATTTAAATGTATCTATTTTGCTGTTGTAATAGGTGTATATTTGATAAGTAAACTAGTACGTGGATTGTCGAGTGTAAGGGTAAGACCTGCTGCAAGTTCACGACCTGTTTTTTTTATTGTTTCTCCGGAATCTTTGTTTTGGAGTAGATAAAGCTTATTCGCATTTAAACCAGCAAGGTGCACCTGATAAGTGCGTTGCAAGTTTTGGTCGCGTCGAAAAGCAATAATGTAACCCGTATCGTCACTAGGCTTATGAAGTTGGTAAGCTAACCAAATATCATTTTTCGTGATGTCTCGGACCCCACTAAGAGGATAAAAATCTTCATAAAAGTAGGGGCGTACGTCATTAAATTCCTGTATACATTTTTGCATTTCAATATAAGACTGTCCCTGCTGGGTAAGCTTCCAATTATATACAACGGCACTACTTAAAGAAGAACGAAAATCGAAGCGGTTGACAAAATAGGCCCCTGTGCCGTGCTGAGGCAGATAGAATTCAAGTCCGTAAGTATGGCATTGATAACCAATTGGTTCACTGTATTGGTAATCCGTGCGCCACATGGGGGCACTACGTAAAATGGTTTCATAATCAAGGCGTCGTCCTCCGCTGGCGCAGTTGTCGATAAGCAAGTTAGGAAAACGTTGAAGTAGATAATCCCAGTAAGCATAAAGGCCTTCAATATATTTAACTTCTGTCATACCTTCTCGTTTTGGCTGGTCGGCTGCGCTCCATGCGCTTTCGGGTGCAATGTTGAAATCCTGTCGGTAATAGTCTATGCCGTTGTCTTGAAGAAAATCTCCAATATTCTTGCAAATCCATTTAAGGGCATCGGGATTACCTAGATTAAAGAGTAAATTTTCATCTCCAGTCTTTAATAGCCACTCGGGATGCTTTGTTGCCCAGAGCGTTTTGGGGTAAACTCTTTCTGGTTCGAACCAAACCATGAATTTAGATCCAACTTTGTGTGCGGCATCTGAAATGGGGCGTAAACCGTTTTCAAAGCGTACAGAATCAACTACCCAGTTTCCAACCGAATTGTACCAGTTTTTATTATCAAAATAATCGGCAGAGCCTTTATACCAGCCTGCGTCAAGCCAAAAGACTTCAGGTACAATTTTAAAAAGTTTTGTACGTTGTATCAGAGCGATGGCATATTCTGTTGTGAGACAGGAATATTCGTTGCATGGTTCAGGATCTCCCCAGTTAAATCCGGCTGACATGGGATAATAAACAGGTTTTCCATCAATATGGCGGGAATGGTGTGCAAGAAGGAAACGGCGAAAGTTGATGTGTCCTATCATGCGATTGGCGCCGTGCCAGAAGAGGAGACAAATACTGGAAGTGCGAATGCTTTCATGAGGAGTTAAATAGGTGTTGAGTTTTTCAATTCCAGATGTGAGACTTACACTTTGATTATCTAGACAACGAATATTGCTGTACCACGTTCCCGTCCATCCGATTGAAACTAAAACACCTTGGTTTGCAGATGATTCAATGTTGAAAAAAGGAAAAGCAGAGTCGGAAGAGCGTCCTCCAGAGGGCCGCATTCTGAGACTGTCTCCTGGATAAAGTTCTTTCTCTTTGGGTGAAAAATCATCGCGACCCGCATTGCTGCCGTTTGCATAATGTAGAATGAATTTACCTTTTTGAGGATATTCAAAGGAAATGTCACTCGTACGAACTTGTGAAATTTGAAGAGTGTTTGTAGAGCCATTATTAATGAAATGCAGGACCCATTCTACAACTCCAAAATCACTGTATGCGGATATATTACATTCCACACGGAGTGCGGTTGTAGGATCTTGGTAAGTAACCAAATATTTTTGTTGATTTTCTTCTGTGGATGGGAGCTTGATAAGGGCGTATTTCCACTGTTTAATAAAGTCTGCAGAGTTCTTATCTCCATATTTGAAAGAAAATGGAGGTAGTTTACCATGGCCAAAGTAAGATGAAACCCACTTTTGAACATTAACAGGTTTTGAATCCATTTTTGATATGGATTGTGCTTGGCAAGGGTAAAAAAGAAACATCAGGAAGAGGATGCTTATGAATATTTTTTTCATAAAAGATGTGTTTAAGGTTGCTGTTAATGGGCTTCAAGCCAGTTTTTACCCCAACCGCAATCCGCGATAAGAGGTACTCGCATTTGGTATGCATGCTCCATTTCGTATGTAACGATTTGCTCAACTTGTTGTTTCTCTTCAGGAAAAACACTAAAATTAAGTTCGTCATGAACTTGGAGAATCATTTTTGAACGTAAATTTTCCTGATGGAATCTTTTGGAGATATTTACCATGGCAACTTTAATGATATCAGCGGCACTACCTTGAATAGGTGCGTTGATGGCATTGCGTTCTGCATAGCCGCGCACAGTTGCATTACCTGAAGTAATGTCTTGAAGATAGCGACGGCGATGAAAAATTGTTTCGACATATCCCCGACTGCGTGCTAAAGTGATACTGTTATCCATAAAATTGCGTACTCCAGGAAATGTAGCGAAATAATTGTCAATAAGTTCTTTTGCTTCAGTACGGGAGATGCCAATACGTTGTGCGAGTCCGAATACGGTGATCCCGTAAATAATGCCGAAGTTTGCTGTCTTGGCTTTGCGGCGTTCGTCTGGCGTAATGCTTTCAATGTTTTTGTGATAAACTTTTGCAGCTGTGGCGGCATGGATATCGTAGCCGTGGAGAAATGCATCAATAAGGTGCGGATCTTGGCTGAGATGAGCCATGATGCGTAGTTCTATTTGAGAATAGTCTGCAGAAAAGAATTCGCAACCTGGTTCAGGAATAAAAGCTTTGCGAATTTCCTTGCCGTCTTCACCGCGAACAGGAATGTTTTGAAGATTTGGATTACTCGAGCTGAGACGTCCTGTAGATGTGATGGCTTGATTAAAGCTGGTATGAATATGTCCAGTACGGGTATTTACTAATGTAGGAAGAGCATCTAAGTAGGTGCTGACCAGCTTTTTCATTCCACGATATTTTAATAGGTAGTCTACTATGGGTGATTTATAACGCAGTTCTTCAAGAACAGGCTCTGAAGTAACATATTGCCCACTTTTTGTTTTTTTGGGCTTTTCTTGCAGTTGCATTTTTCCAAAAAAGATTTCACCAACCTGTTTGGGTGAAGAAAGATTAAATTGTTCGCCTGCGAGATCAAAAACTTTCTGTTCGTATTCATTCATGCGAATGGTGAAAAGTTTAGAAGTTTCTTTGAGTGTTTTAAGGTCGATAAGAACACCGCTTTCTTCCATTTCAGCTAAAACGCTAGCAAGGGGCATCTCAATATTTGAGAATAGGTCTTTTTCGTTATAGTTTTCTAATTCACTTTTTAATCTTGGCTTGACTCTTAAAATGTTATCGGCTTGCTCACATTCAAATGCTGTTTGAACGTCTTGAGGGAGCAGACTCATATTTCTTTCTTCGTTCCACTTAGTTCCGAAATAACTTTCAAGTGACATACCTGGATGATGCAAATAAATTTCGGAGATATATCCCAGACGATGACTGAGTTCTGGTTGAATCAAATAATGCGCAATCATTGTATCGAACAAAAGACCTTGTAATTTGATATGATACCTTGAAAGAACTATTTGAGCGAATTTTAAATCATGTCCGATTTTAGCAATTTTACTTGATTCAAAAATTTCTTTGATTCGAGAGATTGTTTTGTCTGTGTCAATTTGATTTTTTTCATAAGAGATCAAAAATGCTTCACCGGGTTTTGTTGAGATCGCAATTCCTATGATTTTTGCGTTGATAGCGCTTAGTGTGTCTGTAGATAAACTAAAACTGATTTCTTGTTTTGTCAGGATTTTGTCAAAGAATAGGTCAACTTCTGCTTGATTATCAATGAATTTATATTGTTTTGAATCGTAATTTTCCGGTGCGAAATTCTCGCAAATTATTTTTTCTGATACATTGCTCGCTTCTGAGGCAAACAAATCGAGTTGATTTACTTGTTGAACTTGAGCTTTCGGACTTTCATCACAGATTTTGTGAATGAAGGTTCTAAATTCTAATTGCTCAAAAATTTTTCGTAGTTCTGTTTTATTGCAAGGATCCTTTTTTAGTTCCTCTGGATTAAAAGGAATAGGTACGTCCTTTTTAATTGTTACGAGATATTTTGAAAACAATACCTGCTCTTTGTTTGCAACTAATTTTTCTTTTAGCTTTCCTTTTATGTTTTCAATATTTTCGTAAATGCCTTCAATTGAACCATAAGTTTTGATTAAAGACTCTGCAGTTTTTTCTCCCACACTTGGGCAACCTGGCACATTATCCACTGAGTCTCCCATAAGACCTAAAATGTCTATGATTTGTTGTGGAGTCGTTATTCCATATTTTTCAAGAATTTCGTTTATTCCAATTCTTTCAAATCCATTTTTCCCTGGGCGATATTGGATGACATTTTCAGTGATAAGTTGTCCATAATCTTTATCTGGTGTTACCATGAACGTTTTGATTCTTTTTTCGTTTGCAATATTGGCTATTGTGCCAATTACGTCATCAGCTTCATATCCTGAGACTTCCAGAATGGGAATATGATAAGCGCGGATAATATCTTTAATAATAGGTACGGATTTACGAATGTCTTCAGGTGTAGATTCGCGTTGAGCCTTATATTGTGGAAAAATCTTATGACGAAATGTTGGTCCCGCGGGATCGAAGGCTATGCCGATATGGCTAGGATTTTCTTTGTTGAGAAGTTCCTCCAAGGTGTTTACGAATCCGAAAATTGCAGATGTGTTGAAACCTTTTGAATTTATTCTCGGCGTTCTGATGAGAGCATAATAAGCTCGGTAGATGAGCGCATATGCATCGAGCAAAAACAGTTTTTCCATGTCTTTTCAGCTTTTTCCTGTAAAAATAGGAAAAAGATATGTGTTTTGGATGATTTAATTCGTACTTTTGTTTTTAAAATTAAATGCGTGGACCAATTAGAACAAATAAAGCAGCCAATAGTTGAAGATCTGAAACGTTTCAATCAGATTTTTGATGAAACATTGCATCATTCTAACCCTTTATTGGATGTTGTTTTTCAACACATTCGAAATAGAAAAGGGAAATTGATGCGTCCTACACTTTTATTTTTAATTGCGCGAGAGTTTGGTGTTCCAGTTGAAGCTACTTATCTTTCTGCTGTGATGTTGGAATTATTACATACAGCGAGTTTGGTTCATGATGATATAGTTGATGAAAGTGATGAGCGTCGTGGTCAGGCGTCTGTAAATGCTATTTATGGTAATAAGGAAGCTGTTCTTGTGGGGGATTATTTATTGTCTTCTTCTTTGGAAAAAGCTTCTCAAACCAAAAACTTACGTATTGTTGATCACATTTCCAGTTTAGGAAAGCAACTGTCTTCTGGTGAAATTTTACAACTTTCCAATTCAAAGAAAAATGAACTAAGTGAAGAGGCCTATTATGATGTTATCAGATTGAAAACTGCGGTTCTTTTTGCATCGACTGCAGAAGTTGCAGCTATTTCGGTTGGTGCTTCTGAGTATGATGTCAAACGCATGTATGATTTTGGTGATAATTTGGGTATTTGCTTTCAGATACGTGATGACATTTTTGACTATTATGACAATCCCAAAATTGGTAAACCTACTGGGAATGATATGCTGGAAGGCAAACTTACACTTCCTGCTTTGTATGCGCTTCGAACGGCGCAGGATGAAGGCATGTTTTTTTTAGCTTCTAAAATTAAGCAAGGTAGTGCCGATAAACAAGAAATTTCAACTTTAATTGAGTTTACCAAGTCACAGGGCGGCATTGAATATGCGGAGAAGTGTATGCGGAATTTTTCTCAGCGTGCTTTAAATCTTATTTCTGATTTCAAGCATGAAGAAATACGTTCTTCGTTGGTGTCTTATGTGAATTTTGTAACTCAGCGCAATAAATGATGACTTCTGAGATTCAAGAGGTTTAAACGAAAGGTCCTATTCAATATTATTTCCTGAACAGGACCTTTCTTTGTTTAGAAGGCTTTTATGGGTGTTTTTTTGATGTCTGACAGTAAGTTATTAGCCAAATTGCTAGCTCCTATTCTGAACCATTTTGGTGACAGCCATTCTTCTCCCAATATTTCTTTAACAATGGTGTAATAGTTTAGAGCATCTTCGGAGGAATGAATACCTCCTGCAACTTTTATTCCTACTTTTCTGCCCGTCTTATCGTGATATTCTTTAATTGCTTGGCACATGATGTATACAGCTGAAG
>JAQVXN010000079.1 GCA_028709135.1 Bacteroidaceae bacterium
TACGCGCGCGCTGAGTGCGGAAGCAGGACAATATGAAGTCGTGGCCAAGAGAAAAGGCCCGAAATGGTTCCTCGGTGGCGTTACGAACAGTACGCCGCGCGAAATGCAGATAAAACTGGATTTTCTTGAGGCCGGAAAAACATATCAGCTGACGAGTTTTGAGGATGGCGTAAACGCAGATTATCAGGCTATGCACTATGTGAAAAACGTTCGCCAAGTTCAGAAAGGTGATCAAATCACCATCAAGATGGCGCGCAACGGAGGTTTCGCTGCTTCCATCGAATAAGGTAAAAAACAAATCCTAGAAAGGAAGAACCGTAAGATCGGATTAAAAACTTCATTCAAAAAACAGCTTTCTGCAAGGGGAACCTTCTTGTGGGAAGCTGTTTTTTTAGGCACGCTTTCGAAACGTTGTTTTTTAGTCAAAAACTTCGCGCAGGACGTCCAGAGATTTCAATTTGGGAAAATTCGGGATGTGAAGGCGAAAATACTCATTGAGAACGACCAAGAGGCGGTTTCGCTGTTCGCGAGAGAAAACAAAAAGATGCATCGTTTCGTAGTTCATGCGCATCAGCAACGGAATAAATTGAGATTCCGAGGGACTTATATAATAAGGATGCGGCGGCATGGCAGATGTAAAACAGCTATTTTGCAAATCAAAAAAATCATTCCTCATATAATGTTCTGTATTGGGGAAGAAACCCAGAAAGCGCGATAGGCGCATGAGAAAGACCAAATGAAAATTTGAAAAAGAATCGGGAGCCAAATCCAACCATTGCAGGGAAGAAAAAATATAATTAAAGAGCGTCCCGCCGCTCCGCTCTCCACGCAGACTGTAATAAAGGAACTCGCTGACAAAAAGTGCTATGGCGGACTTGAGTGGATGGTAAGGAATGGAAACGTAAGGATAATGGCAGCCTACTTGATGTAAATGTTGCAGAGAAGATTTTTCATGACGTTCCCAACCTATATCTAAGATATTGAGAGGTTGAAAAAGTTTGTTGCGCCCGCCGGCACGTCGAGATTTGGGAATGCGCACCATAAAGGACACTTCGCCGACCTCCTCACTAAATAATACGGCAACAAAAGAGGTATCATTATACTTTAAGGTATGTAATACGATGGCGCGTGATTTAATAAACATTTCCGGTTGCAGTTTCTGAAGAGACAAAAATACAAAAACACTCTGATAACCACCACAGAAGGCCCGGAATAAAAAATATAGAAAAAATTATTGTAGAAAACTTTGTCCATTAAAATAAAAACGTCTAACTTTGCACCGCAAAAGCGGGATTACCCCCCGTTGGATGCGCAGGCATTCAGGCGATGGCCCGTTCGTCTATCGGTTAGGACGAGAGATTTTCATTCTCTAAAGAGCAGTTCGATTCTGCTACGGGCTACTAAATAATATATAAAAAAATGGCAAATCACAGTTCATGTATTAGAAGGATCCGTCAAACAAAGGCGCGCACTCTTCACAATAAATATTACGCAAAGACCACGCGCAATGCTGTACGCAAACTTCGCGCAACAGAAAATAAAGAAGAAGCTGAAAAACAACTTCCTTATGTTCAGAAGTTATTGGACAAGCTGGCAAAGACCAACGTAATTCACAAGAATAAGGCTGCGAACATCACGTCGAGTCTAATGATTCATGTGGGCAAATTGGCTTAACAGCCGGGTTTGCTGCTGATATTTTACTGGGAATATGGAGGTCGGACATTTTTGTTCGACCTTAGTTGTATAACTAAACATCGCGGTTCCCAAGGCTATATTTAAGCATAAATACTTTTATCCTATATAAGTTAATAAATTATGAAAGAAGACGTAACCATAAAAGAAATCGACAACGTCGTAGTACTCTTCTCCGGAGACTCCGGCGATGGCATGCAGTTGGCAGGAAATATGTTTTCCACCGTCAGCGCAGTTTTAGGTAACGACATCTGTACTTTCCCAGATTATCCGGCAGAAATCCGCGCCCCGCAAGGAACGCTGGGTGGCGTCTCTGGTTTCAAAGTGCATGTAGGAGCCAAAGATATTCTTACTCCGGGGGACCATTGCGAAGTATTGGTGGCCATGAACCCGGCAGCACTAAAAAGGGAATATAAATTTCTGAAATCTTCTTCCATTATTATTATCGATTCAGATACTTTCACGGAGGGGGACCTCAAGAAAGCCGAATATAAAACGTTGGATCCTTTTGAGGAACTGGGCATCAAAAATCACGTAATTGACGCTCCTCTCACGTCGATGTGCATCAGCAGTTTGAAAGATTACGACATGCCGCCAAAAGCAAAGTCGAAATGTAAGAACATGATGGCTTTGGGATTGGTGTGCTGGCTTTTTAACCGTTCTGTAGAACATGCAGAGGAAATGTTGCGCACCAAGTTCGCTAAAAAACCGGAAATAGCCGAAGCTAACATCAAAGTGCTTAACGACGGTTATAATTATGGTCATAATATTCATGCCTCTGTGCCCACGACCTATAAAATAGAGTCCAAACAGCACGAAAAAGGCATCTATACGGACATCAGCGGGAACAAAGCCACAGCTTACGGATTCATTGCTGCAGCAGAAAAAGCAGGGATGGAACTTTTCTTGGGCTCTTATCCCATTACTCCGGCATCTGACATTCTGCACGAGTTGTCCAAACACAAATCGCTTGGTGTGAAAACAGTGCAGTGCGAAGATGAAATCTCAGGTTGCTGCATGTCAATCGGAGCTTCTTTTGCGGGTGATATGGCGGTGACATCAACGTCCGGTCCAGGTCTGGCCCTAAAAAGTGAAGCCATTAATTTGGCTGTTATGGCGGAATTACCTCTCGTGATTGTAGATGTACAGCGTGGCGGTCCTTCAACGGGACTCCCTACCAAAACGGAACAAACCGATCTGTTGCAAGCTCTCTTCGGACGCAACGGCGAAAGCCCGATGCCCGTAGTCAGCACGACAACGCCCTGTGACTGTTTTGACGCCGCTTATTGGGCTTGCAAAATAGCACAGGAATACGTTACTCCCGTCATTATCCTGAGTGACGCCTTTGTAGCAAACGGCTCTTCAGCTTGGAAGCTGCCAGATCTGAAAGATTATCCCGAAATACACCAGCACCTCGTAACTCCTGAAATGAAGGAGACGTGGTCACCTTATTTGCGCGACCCGAAAAACTTTACACGTTTTCGCGCATTGCCGGGAATGGAAGGTTTTATGCACGTGATAGGGGGCTTGGAAAAAGATCAACAAACCGGTAAAATTAGTTACGATCCCGCAAACCACGCAGAACAGGTTGAGAACCGCCGCAAAAAAATTGAAGCAATTGCAAAAGATCTACCATTGCTCGAAGTACAAGGCGATGCTGATGCAGACACCCTCGTCATTGGCTGGGGCGGCACTTATGGTCACTTGCTCGAAGCCACAAAAGACTTGCAGAAGGGTGGTAAAAAAATTGCAATGGCCCATTTCCAATGGATTAACCCACTGCCGCTGAATACAGAAAAAGTGCTGCGCAGTTACAAACGACTGATTGTTGCCGAATTGAACGACGGACAGTTTGCGGGATACCTCCACATGAAGTTCCCCAACCTGCCGCAGATGTATCAATATAACCGCGTTGAAGGTCAGCCCTTCATTGTAGAAGATTTAGTAAACGCTTTCACAAAGATTTTGGAGGATTAATCATGGAAAAGAAATATACAGCAGAAGATTTTTCAAACGGCGTAAAAGGCCGCTGGTGCGCAGGATGCGGAGACTTTGGACTTCATGCTGCACTTAAGAAGGCATTGGCCGAAATAGGCACAGCTCCCTGCAACACGGAAATCATTACCGGCATTGGGTGCTCATCAAGAATGGCCTACCACATGGGCGGATACTGTTTTCACACGATTCACGGCCGCGCCATTGCCGTTGCTTCTGGAGCCAAAATAGCTAAACCGGAATTGGATGTTTGGACTGTTACGGGTGATGGAGACTGCATGGCTATTGGCGGAAATCATTTTATTCATGCCCTGCGCCGCAATGTAGATATTAATATTGTACTGCTAAATAACAGAATATACGGATTAACAAAAGGTCAATATTCTCCGACTTCGGCGCGCGGATTTGTTTCCAAATCATCTCCTTACGGCACGGTGGAAGATCCTTTTAAACCCGCAGAACTTACTATTGGCGCCAGTGGACATTTCTTTGCACGTTGTGTTGCCACCGATTTGCCCGGCAGTGTGGAAATGCTGGAAGCAGCCCATGCACACAAAGGCGCTTCAGTTGTTGAAGTACTCCAAAACTGCGTCACTTTTAACGATAATACGTTTGGCGACATTTATACGAAAGAGGGCCGGGCTCATAAAGCTATTTACTTACATCAAGGTGAGAAAATGCTCTTTGGGGTAAATAAGGAATTTGGTCTTGCTCAGGACGGATTTAACCTGAAAGTAGTTAAGGTCGGCGAAGACGGCTACACGCTAGATGATGTTCTTGTTCATGATGCGCACTGTGAAGATACGACGTTGCAGATTAAATTGGCTCAGATGGAAGGCCCTGACTTTCCTGTTGCTCTTGGTGTGATCCGAGATGTAAAAGCCCCTAATTATGACTGGGCTGTTGAAGATCAGATTGATCAGGTGAAGGCCAAAAAATCCTATCACAATTTTGCGGAACTCTTATTGACCAACGATACTTGGACGATTAAATAAAGATCTTTTCGAAGAGCATTGTAAAAAGATACTTCGAAATCCCCGATTAATTAAAGTCCTGCAAGGTGTAAAAACTTGCAGGACTTTTGTTGTTAAATGGAATCGGAAAGTTTTACTTTTTAAAAGTATATAGGAGCGTTTGGTGCTGTTACAAATGTAAAATAAAACCATTTTAGTCAAACCATAAAATGGAGTTCCGATTTTCAAGAAAAAAGCAGAGAAAGCAATCTACAGATATCATTTTGATGAACAAAAAAAGCTTTTATTCTAATTAAAATGAGTAACTTTGTAGCTAAAGAATTCAATCAAATAGAATGGAAGATTTTGAAAAAATAGAGGCAAACTATTCTGCTAAAAATATTCGTGTACTCGAAGGTTTGGAAGCAGTGCGTAAACGCCCTGCCATGTACATTGGCGACATCAGTTCCCGCGGTCTCCATCACTTGGTGAACGAAACTGTGGACAATTCTATAGATGAGGCCCTTGCCGGTTATTGTACGCATATTGAGGTGACCATCGATGAAGATGGCTCCATTATTGTGGTCGATGACGGACGAGGAATCCCTGTGGATATGCATCCCAAAGAGCATAAATCTGCTCTCGAAGTTGTCATGACTGTGCTTCACGCTGGTGGAAAGTTTGATAAAGGCTCCTATAAAGTGAGTGGCGGATTGCACGGCGTGGGTGTATCGTGCGTAAACGCGCTGTCCAAGAAAATGATTACACAGGTTTTTCGTGATGGAAAAATTTATCAACAGGAATATGCTTACGGCAAACCCGTTTACTCAGTAAAGGTTGTCGGCGAAAGCGATAAACACGGTACTTGCCAGCATTTTTGGCCGGACGATTCTATTTTTACAACGATAAATTACGATTACGATATCTTGGCAAGTCGTATGCGTGAACTTTCATTTCTCAATGCAGGACTTAAGATTACGTTGACAGATTTGCGTAAAGATGATGAAGGCAACATCAATCAGAACGTTTTTCTCTCGCACGAGGGACTTAAGGAGTTTGTTCGCTATGTAGATGCTAATCGCGTTCATTTGTTTGATGACGTGATCTATTTGAAAACTGAAAAACAAGGCATCCCCATTGAGGCTGCCATTATGTATAACACTTCCTATAGCGAAAATATTCACTCTTACGTCAACAATATCAATACAGTAGAAGGAGGCACCCACTTGATGGGCTTCCGGGCTGCTCTGACACGTATCTTAAAGAAATATGCGGAAGACAGCAAAGCTGTTGAAAAGGCTAAAGTGGAAATTTCCCCGGAAGATTTTCGCGAGGGTCTAACAGCCGTACTTTCTATTAAAGTTGCAGAACCGCAATTTGAGGGCCAGACAAAGACAAAATTGGGTAATAGTGAAGTTTCAGGAGCTGTTCAACAGGCTGTAGGCGAAACGTTGACAAACTATTTGGAAGAACATCCGCGCGAAGCTAAAATTATTATTGACAAAGTAATCTTAGCTGCTACCGTACGTATCGCTGCGCGTAAAGCCAGTGAAACAGTCCGTCGCAAAAACCCTATGTCTGGTGGTGGCCTGCCCGGCAAACTTGCGGACTGCTCTGATAAAGATCCTGCAAAATGTGAACTTTTTCTTGTGGAGGGAGACTCTGCAGGCGGTTCTGCCAAACAAGGCCGCTCTCGTGCTTTTCAGGCTATTCTGCCTTTGCGTGGTAAGATTCTGAATGTGGAAAAAGCCATGTGGCATAAAGCTTTTGAAAGTGACGAAGTCAACAATATCATTCAGGCTCTCGGCATACGTTTCGGCGTAGACACAGAAGACAGTAAACAAGCCAATTTGGAAAAACTGCGTTATCACAAAGTGATTTTGATGACCGATGCGGATGTGGACGGATCCCACATTGACACACTGATTTTAACTCTTTTCTTTCGCTATATGCCCGAACTCATTGAACAGGGCTACGTTTATCTTGCTACGCCGCCTCTTTATCGCTGCAAGAAAGGTAAAGTGGAAGAATACTGCTACACTGACGCCGACCGCCAACGTTTTATGCAAAAGTATGGCGACGGTTCTGAAACTGCCATTTCCACGCAACGTTACAAAGGTTTGGGAGAAATGAATCCCGAACAACTGTGGCAAACTACGATGAATCCGGAGAGCAGACTTTTAAAGCAGGTTTCATTGGATAACGCCGCAGAAGCCGACCATACTTTCTCCATGCTGATGGGCGATGACGTAGAGCAGCGCCGTCAATTTATTGAGAAAAACGCTACATTTGCCAATATCGACGCATAAAATGAGGCGTTCGCGGCTTCCATTTGCTTACTAACTGACATTTTAATATAAACCGAAATATAGGACTGAATTCTGACAAGGATTTCAGCCCTTTATTTTTTGCGTTCCAAATTATAACGGAAAGTAAAAAGCACATAATTAACGGCAATGTCCGACGACGATTCTATTCGAACATTTTCTTGTGCGTAATAATTGTAGTTTGTTCTTTCGTGGAAAATATCTGAGAAAGTTAGCAAAAACGTCCCGTTGTTATTCAAAATCTTACGTTCCAGAGACAGATTCCACAATTTTTTTATGGACGGATGGGTTATTTCACCAAGTGCCAAAATACATTTGTATTGAAGCTTCCACGAAGGAAATACTAATCTTATCTTGAAGTATAAAATTCTCTGAAAATAAAAAATCACTGCAAGGCGTTTTACCTGCAGTGATTCTGACTCAAAATAGTTTGCTTTTTACAAATCTGTATCCAAACAGTCGTTCTGATTTTTGGACAAAACCTTTAAATGTAATTTGTCTCCCGTTTTCTGTAAAATAGCTACGGTCGCCTCTTTTAGTTCGGGTCCTCCACCGATATACACGGGAAATTGGGCGCCCTCAAGGCCTTTTTGTACATATCTGTAGGCGTGTTCGTGAGCAAAGATAGCTAAATCAAAGGGCTGCTTGCTTAAAAGAGGCCCCCATGCATCTTTGCAGGGATGGTATGCGTCCGTAGGTCCGAAGATGGGAATGTGACAAATCAATATGCGCTTTTTGGCTTTGGAAAAGGCTTTAGTTTTCAGTTCGTTTTGAATGAAAGAGAGCTCCTCTTTTCGCAGACTCGTAAAGTCGTTTAATCCAGCATATACAGGCGTAGAATCCGGTTTGTCTTCTCCGCAATCGAGCACCATAAAACGTGTATCACCCCAATTGAAAGTGCCATAAGTTTTATCGTTGTGGTAACCAATCAGACTGTGCATACCGGCAGAATAGAAATTGCGTATCTCATGATTTCCACGAATAAAGATTACAGGGATTTCTGCGGCGTCGATTTTG
>JAQVXN010000080.1 GCA_028709135.1 Bacteroidaceae bacterium
GACTGCAATCGGCTTGCGGCCCATTAACAACATTGTGGACATTACAAATTATATCATGTTTGCTTATGGACAACCACTTCATTGTTTTGATGCCGATATGGTGAAAGGCAAAAAAGTGATTGTGAAATCCTTACCTGATGGAACGCCGTTTACGACACTTGATGGCACTGAACGCAAACTATCAAGCGAAGACATCCTGATTTGCAATGAGGAGGAACCCATGTGTATTGCAGGTATTTATGGCGGTAAAGGTTCCGGTACTTACGAAACGACGTGCAACGTTTTGTTTGAAAGTGCCTATTTCAATCCTACGAGCATTCGCAAGAGTGCACGCCGACACGGTTTGAGTACCGATGCCAGTTTCCGTTTTGAAAGAGGCATTGATCCGAATGGACAACTTTATGCCTTGAAACAGGCTGCTCTGCTGGCCAAAGAACTTGCGGGAGGTACGATTTCTATGGAAATAAAGGATACGCACCCCGAAGCAGTACCCGGGTTTGACGTGGATTTGAAATATCAATATGTACGCGAACTGATAGGCGAGGAAATTTCCAAGGAAATGATACGTCGCATCGTGATCAGCCTCGAAATGTCTATTGTAGAAGAAAATGAAGAAGGCTTGAAACTAATTGTACCTCCATATAGAACGGATGTAACGCATCCGTGTGATGTGGTTGAGGACATTTTGAGAATTTACGGCTACAACAATATTGAGATTCCTACCTCTGTTCAGTCTTCCTTAACAATTAAAGGGGAGGCAGATCGCAGTAACAAGTTGCAGAATTTGATCTCAGAACAAATGGTAGGCGCCGGCTTCAATGAGATTATGAATAATTCGTTGACGAGATCCGCTTATTATGCAGACTTGAAACTTTATCCAACCGAGCACAGTGTGAAATTAATGAATCCCTTGAGCGAGGATTTGAACGTGATGCGGCAAACATTATTGTTTGGTGGGTTGGAGTCTTTGAAACGCAATATGAATTATCAATCACCGAATTTGAGAATGTTTGAATTTGGAAATTGCTATACGTATACAAAGGAAAATCACGAAGAACAAAATCCACTGAAAGCTTATCGTGAAGCTTATCACTTGGGACTTTGGATTACCGGAAAAACAGTGGAAGGTTCTTGGGTCCATCCTGACGAAGATAGCAATATCTTTCAGTTGAAAGGTTGCGTAGAGGACATTCTGTCAAGAATTGGTGTGAATGCGGCTTTCCTGAAAATGGAAAATGAAAAAGACGAAGTGTTCTCCCTGGCGATAGTGTTAAAAGATCATTCAGAAAAACCAGTTTGCAGAATGGGCATTGTGAATCCCTTACAAACGAGCAAAATGGGCATTTCGGTTCCTGTTTATTTTGCAGAACTGAATTGGACAGAATTGATGCGCGATTCAAAGAAGAATCATGTAACTTTTCATGACATCAGTAAATTTCCTGCAGTAAGTCGGGACTTGGCTTTACTGTTGGATAACAAGATAAGTTTCCTGCAGATTGAAGAAGTGGCATATGGAGCGGAACGTAAATTATTGAAAAAGGTGGAGCTTTTTGATGTGTACGAAGGTGAAAATGTGCCCGTCGGCAAGAAGAGTTATGCAGTGAACTTTGTATTGCAGGACGAAGGGAAAACCCTCAATGATAAGCAAATTGAAAAGGCAATGCAAAATATTATTCATAATTTGCAAACCAAATTGGATGCCTCTTTGCGCTGATTTAATGAGGAAGAAAGGAAAAATAATTATAGAGTAATTAAGAATTTAGACCAATGGGAAGAGCTTTTGAATACAGAAAAGCAACGAAGTTGAAGAGATGGGGTCACATGGCTCGCACATTCACAAAAATCGGGAAACAGATAGCCAGTGCCGTAAAAGCTGGTGGACCCGATGCAGACAATAATCCGCACTTGCGTGCAATCATTGCAAATGCCAAGCGCGAAAATATGCCGAAGGACAACGTTGAGCGCGCCATTAAAAATGCAATGGGCAAAGATCAAAATGATTTTAAGTCTGTTACTTACGAAGGTTATGGACCTCACGGTGTCGCTGTTTTAGTGGATACATTAACCGACAACACTACGCGTACGGTAGGTGATGTTCGATCCGTTTTTAACAAATTTGACGGAAATATGGGAACTACCGGTTCTCTTTCCTTTTTATTTGATTACAAATGTGTGTTTTCTTTTAGAAAAAGAGACGGCCTCGACATGGACGATCTGATTTTGGAATTAATTGATTTTGGCGTCGAAGAAGATTTCGATGAAGACGAAGAAGAAAACTCCATTACTATTTATGGTGATCCGAAAAGCTTTGGGCAAATTCAAACCTATTTGGAGGAAAATAATTTTGAAGTGGTTGGTGCTGAATTTACTTACGTACCGAACAATTTAAAAGATGTTACTTCAGAAGAACGTGAAACGATAGATAAAATGGTGGAGCGTCTTGAGGAATTTGACGATGTACAGACTGTTTATACGAACATGAAGCCGGAAGACTCTCAAGAAGAATAAAAATTTTCGACAAAAATAATATGGCGGCATGCTTTTTCAAGAATGTATGCCGCCTTATTTTATTTTAAAGTAAGGATGTCCAAGAACTTATTTGGCGTAATCCTTTTTAGTATAAACTTCTTCCAATAACTTTTTCTTCGAAGTTTTTGAAAAATAGATATAGCGGAAAGTGATGCCGCGGTCTTTAAATTTCTTGAGGTCAATAGAATTGATAATTTGATTTTTGAGAGCTTCGCGAAATTTGCCCTTACCTGCATCGATGGCTTTTTGGTTATCAAAATCTTGGCTCATGGTGTAATAGTAGTAGAGCGTATGACTATGAATGGAATAACCAATGCTATCAAGTGTAATACCCGTAGCAATCGAACGTGGACAAAGTTTGCGCGTTTGCTCCTGAGCATCGAGTAAACATTTTTGGTCAAATGAAAGCTGTTTCTGACACCCTGTAAAGAGAAGAAGAGGAAAAAGAAAAATAAGAATGACACTCTTGTTCATAATAAGAAAGTTTTATATCTTTGTTAGTGCGAAATTACTTTTAAAAAATAGTTCTACCAAAAAAAATCGTTTGGAAATGTATGAAGATAGAGTAGAAAAAGCTCAAAAGCTATTTACGGAGGGGTATAACTGTGCTCAATCTGTAACATTGGCATTTGCCGACTTGTATGGATTGTCGGAAGAGGAGGCCTTAAAAATTTCAGCTTCGTTTGGAGGGGGAATGGGGCGAATGCGTTTAACCTGCGGCGCCGTAAGCGGTATGATGATTTTAGTCGGTTTGGAGACCGGCAGTGTTCATCCGAAAGCCCGGGAAGAAAAAGCCTACAATTATTCGGTAGCCAGAATGTTGGCAGAAAAATTTAAAGAGACAAACGGATCTATTATTTGTGGCGAATTGTTGGGCTTAAAACCACAAAACGAATCTTCGATGCCTTCGGAACGTACTTCAGAGTATTACAGGAAACGTCCATGTCGAGATTTGGTTGGCTGCGCTGCAAAGATTTTTGCTGATTTTTTGGAAACAAAAAAAAGTGAAGAATAATGTATGCTATTTGCGAATCGTTGTTTACAAATGCTTCATAATTAGTTTTTTTTGTACATTCTCAGGCCTCATTCTAATAAAAAAGATTTAAATTTACAGTCCAAAAGTAAAGGTTTAGAGTTTTAAATAAATTTGAATTTCTGCTTAACAAAATAAGGATTTCTGTTTAACTAAAATATTAAAGATTATGTTAGAAGAAAAAGCAGGCATTTTAGCCGGAAAAGTATGGGAAATTTTGAATGCAAAAGGAGCTTTATCCGAAAAGGAAATCATGAAAGAAATGAAAACTCGCAAGAGTAAGGATTTCTATATGGCCGTAGGATGGTTGCTCCGTGAAGGAAAACTGAATTGCATTGGTAATGAGGACGATCTCACATTTACGTTGAAGTAATTTATAAAACTTAATTTAAAGGTCTCTTTCATTGTTTTGAAAAAATGAAAGAGACCTTTTTTAGATAAAGCCCCTGTGCCTTTGTTTTTTGAATCGGCTAAATTGTATTGAATAAGTTTTTTGGGCTCATTCGGTAAAGTTGTGGATTTAACAAATTGTTCCTTTTTGAATGATCTATAAAGTATTACTTTTGCTTTATGCAAAGAAAATCAATCATCTATAAGGATATCCTCTCCATGTTCCTACCTAAAGGCCTGCTTGATTATTTTGATTTTACTGACTATTTAGGGTTCTGGACGTAAAATAAACTTGTTGCTTTCAAAGAATTGATTCGATCATGTTTCCCGAATTTTTACTTGCGCTATAAAAGTTGGTGACGCAGTGCGTCACAAAAGAAACGCAGTGCGTCATGAAAAAAACGCGTCGCGTCACAAAAGAAATGCACCGCGTCACATAGAATAAGAAGTAACCTTTCATTTGGAACGCAATATCCTGATAGAATTTGAGCCCAATAATGAAATGTATCAAGTGTATCAAAGACCCTACGAGGTAAAATGTTTCTTCCTAAGTTAAAGTCGTGACCTATAAAATGCTGTTTTAAAAATAAAGAATGTAATTGAAGTACTTAAAATTTGCTCTGTCAGATTCATGCGAAGTCCAGTAGAATCTGTTGTAACCTAAATTTTTAATGCTAAACGAATCCATACCCTTTCTGAGCTGGATTCTACTTAAGTTATCTTGAAATAAATCATGAACTCTGACGGAAGCATTGAATGGGCGATTTCGAATAACTGCAATTTGTTAAATCCCCAACTTTACAGACTGAGCCTTTTTTGAGAATTTGTTTGTTGTATTTTTTACGAATGGCCTCATGTTTTTTACGAGTAGCGTTGTGCTTTTTACGAATGCGAACTTATAAAAAAGGCATTAAAGGCGGCTAAATTTTTTGATGAAAGCTAAAGTCTGCAAGAACTTTGATTTTTTTGAAAGGGTCGTATTCTACCTTTTTGTTGTAACTCTTTTACATTGAATGTGATTGAACAGGTGAAATATGAAATGTTGAAAATAAAATAGTTGCACAAATTTATTTTTTTTGATTTGTGACGAAAGTTGTAGAAGATAAAAACTTTTGTAATGTAATAGGAAGGGGTAGCTTTTCAGGAGGTCCGGCGTTTTTGATAGAAAAAAGTGGGCAAAACTTTTGTGGTATTCAAAAATAGTACTAATTTTGCAGCGCATTTAGAGAAATGTTCAACGCGGAAATAGCTCAGTTGGTAGAGCACGACCTTGCCAAGGTCGGGGTCGCGGGTCCGAGTCCCGTTTTCCGCTCTTTTTGTGGCCCAGGTGGCGGAATGGTAGACGCGCACGTTTCAGGTGCGTGTGTCTTATGACATGCAGGTTCGAGTCCTGTTCTGGGCACGTTCTATGGCATATCGGAGAGATGGCGGAATTGGTAGACGCGCTACTTTGAGGGGGTAGTGACATTATGTCGTGGGAGTTCGAGTCTCCTTCTCTTCACCTAATAATTATTGCGGAAATAGCTCAGTTGGTAGAGCACGACCTTGCCAAGGTCGGGGTCGCGGGTCCGAGTCCCGTTTTCCGCTCTTTTTTTGTCAATTATTTGTTTGTAATAATTGAGAGTGATTTTAGATAGTTTAAATTAATACTGTAATTTAATAATGAATCTCTACGTTAGATATTTTAATGACGAGTTTATAGCTCGAAGCATTGACGAGGCTATAGATTTTCTGAAAAGTTTAAATATAATGGACTTTGATTTCAATGATGTGTTTGTAAACGAACTGGAAAAGTTTGTTGATTCAGATGCTGCTTATCCTAAAAGATTTAAGGTCCATGCTCATACATATTTTCTGATCATTAAGACGAATGCAGAGACTTTGGACGAATTTAAGCAGAACAATTATAAGAGGAACGACGAAATGGAAGATGATGAGGATTCGTTTCAAAATAGGAAAAAACTCAAGATTTCGGTACTGAGTGATGAAATAGAAGGTTGGTATGATGGCACTTTGATTTTTAAACGTGTGATTGCCATTCCGGGTACCAATAAATTTCAATATAAGGATACGCGCTTCCGGGCTCAGTGCAAAGCTAAGAGTCCGCTAGATTGCTATAATCGCATCGTGGAATATTTAAGAAATCGTCAGGATGTGGATTTAAGAAGTCAGTTCCCATCACCAAAAGGGAGAAATTTTATGTTTTCGTATTTAGGTCTTAAGCGTCCTGAACAGGTTAACGAATAGAATGAAGTTTTTCAGCAAGGAAAAAACAAATAGGGCTCGGATTTATTTCCGAGCCCTATTTTTATAAATAGAGATAGATTTTAAATCAATTTGCAGAAGTAAACTCATCAAGGAATCGTTTATCGTTTTCAGAAAATAAACGCAAATCGCTGATTTTATATTTTAAATTTGCAATACGTTCTATGCCAAGTCCAAAAGCATATCCTTTATATTTATTACTGTCGATGCCGCAGGCCTGCAAAACATTCGGGTGTACCATGCCGCAACCCAGAATTTCAACCCAACCGGTATTCTTACAGAAGCTGCAACCTTTACCTCCGCAGATATCGCAACTGATGTCCATTTCTGCAGAAGGTTCTGTAAATGGGAAATAAGAGGGACGAAGGCGGATTTTTGTTTCTTTTCCGAACATTTCTTGTGCAAAAAGGAGTAACACCTGCTTCAAGTCGGTGAAAGAAACTTGTTCGTCAACATAAAGGCCCTCAATCTGATGAAAAAAGCAGTGAGCTCGAGCGGTAATCGTTTCGTTACGATAAACGCGTCCGGGGCAAATTACACGGATAGGTGGTTGTGTGGTTTCCATCACACGGGCTTGTACGGAGCTGGTGTGACTGCGTAGAATAATATTTTTTGCAACATCGTTAGGATTTGTTTCTACAAAAAAAGTGTCCTGCATGTCGCGGGCCGGATGATCGGCGGCAAAATTCATTTTGGTGAAAACGTGTAAATCGTCTTCTACTTCAGGACCATCGGCGAGGCAAAAACCCAAACGCGTAAAAATATCGATGATTTCATTTTTAACTAAAGAAAGAGGGTGGCGCGTTCCGAGGGGAATAGGATAAGCAGTGCGCGTCAGGTCCAAAGATACTTTTTCTTCATCTTGAGACTTGTTTTGCAGCTTTTCGCGAATTTCGTTGATTTTATTGAAAACTTCTGTTTTCAAATTATTGATGCTGATTCCTATTTCTCGTTTTTGATCTCCAGAAACGTTCCGAAAGTCCTTCATCAGGTCAGTGATGACTCCCTTCTTGCTCAAATATTTAATGCGAAGAGCTTCCAATTCTTTCTCATCGTTTGCACTCAACTCCTTGACTTGCTGAAGCAAATTCTGAATATTCTCTTTTAACGTCATGATAAATATGTACATCTAAATTTAGATGCAAATTTATAGAAAAATTATCAGATGAGACGATAATGGGCCTCAAAAATTAAAAAAGAAGCTTGAAGTAAAAAAATGTTTGATTTAGTTCTCTTTAGTTAGTTGCGGTGTAAACAGTAATGGCTAAATTTGCACCCTAATATTTGTTTGATGATGAAATGAGAATAGTTTTATGTTGTTTCATGGCTGCCGTATTGGTGCTTTTTTCGTGCCAAAAGAAGAATTCGCTTGCAGAAGGGCCTGCAAAGACAACAATTGGTCTTGACAGCTTAACGCGGGATTCTGTTTCGAAAGACGATTCTTTGACGCAAGCAGCTCCCATACCAAAAGCGGCTGATGAATATTTCAATGATTTTATTTATTCTTTCACGACTAATATAAAATATCAGTTTAGTCGTGTAACGTTTCCCCTGCCGTGCATAAAATATGGAAAAACAAGTTATTTGAAACAATCGCAGTGGCAATTTACGAAGTTACACACGCGCGATGCCATTTATACGGTATTTTTCGACAAGAAATCATCGTTGGACTTGGAAAAAGATAAGGACATTGTCGATGTAAAAATAGAATACTTCAAAATGAAACAGCATCAGGTGCGTCGTTATGATTTTAAAAAGGT
>JAQVXN010000081.1 GCA_028709135.1 Bacteroidaceae bacterium
ACGCTGTTCAACAACATCACGACCAAGACGATTAATGACTTCCGAAAAATCAAGGAAAACGGCTAAACCCGTGTTATTCACACCAAACCCTTTATCACAACGCTCTTTGGCAGCACGACTAGCTACGTCACGTGGTACAAGGTTACCGAATGCGGGATAACGACGCTCCAAATAGTAATCACGATCTTCTTCGGGTATATCACGCCCCTTGAGTTCTCCATTTTGCAATTTCTGGGCATCTTCCAATTTCTTTGGAACCCAAATACGGCCGTCGTTACGTAACGACTCTGACATCAACGTCAATTTCGACTGCTTGTCTCCGTGAACAGGTATACATGTTGGGTGTATCTGAACAAATGCAGGATTAGCGAAGTAAGCCCCCTTGCGATAAGCAGCAATAGCAGCCGTACAATTACAACCCATAGCATTCGTTGACAAGAAATACGTATTTCCATAACCTCCTGTTGCCAGGACAACCGTATGAGCCGCAAAACGCTCCAACTTTCCTGTTACAATGTTTTTGGCAATGATTCCCCGCGCACGACCTTCAATAATCACAACGTCTTCCATTTCATAGCGGGTAAACAAATCCACGTTACCCTCATGAACCTGGCGCATTAAGGCACTGTACGCGCCGAGCAATAATTGCTGTCCGGTCTGTCCTTTGGCATAAAACGTACGACTAACCTGTACGCCTCCGAAAGAACGGTTTGCTAACAAACCGCCATATTCACGAGCAAAGGGAACACCCTGTGCCACGCATTGGTCTATAATGTTTGCACTCACTTCCGCTAAACGATAAACATTAGCTTCGCGTGCACGATAGTCTCCTCCTTTTACCGTATCATAGAATAAGCGGTATACAGAATCACCATCGTTCTGATAATTTTTTGCAGCATTAATACCTCCCTGAGCAGCAATGGAATGTGCACGACGGGGAGAATCTTGAATACAGAAATTTTTGACCTTAAATCCCATTTCACCCAGTGAAGCAGCTGCAGATGCGCCTGCCAGACCAGTTCCTACGACAATAATGTCAAGTTTCCGCTTATTGGCGGGATTCACTAATTTCTGATGCGCTTTAAAATTGGTCCATTTCTCAGAAATAGGACCCTCCGGTATTTTAGAATTAATTGTAGGCATATCTTTATTTGAATAAATACGTTAATTATACACTTTATCTAAATCTAACAGCTTCCTCCGCAGAATGCAAACTTAAGAACAACAACAACGAAAACAAGCATAACAATGGTTACCCAAATGATACCAATCATTTTCCAACGCTTAAACCAAACCTTACCATTGACTCCCAATGTTTGAATGGAGCTCCAGAAACCATGGCTTAAATGAAACCAAATAGCCACAAACCAGATGATGTAAAGAACAGCCATCACCGGATTTCCAAACGTATGGCGCATCAGCTCTGTTCCATCAGAAGGGTCCACTCCGGCTCCAGTAGAAATTCCAGTCAACTCTGCAAACATCATGTTGTAGAAGAAACCATAAAAATGCAGAAGCAACCCCAAAATGATAATTAGGCCCAGCACAAACATGTTTTGTGAAGCCCATTCGACCTTTTCAGGTTTATCGGTCACTGCATAACGGTTGTTTCCACGAGCTTTGCGGTTCTGCAATGTCAGGACAATGGCAAATACAAAATGAAACATAGCCAAAGCCCCCAAGCACAACGTGCCGACCACGGCATACCAGTTTGCACCAAGCATTCCGCAAACATCGTTGTAAGCATCTCCGCTAAAGAGCGCCACAGCATTCATGCAGGCATGAAATGTAAGGAAAAGAATCAGGCAAATCCCCGTCACGGACATTATTACCTTCTTTCCAATCGATGAATTAATTAACCACATAAATAATTGAATTGATTTAGTTGATATTTATTTTTAGTTTTATCGTTTCCAGTCTTCTCTATATCCACCAACAAATCCTTCCCGTAATTTAGCTACGAGAAGATCAAGAGTCATTGTTTAAATTAGTTGCAAATGTACTTTTTTCTCTTCTCCTAACAAAACTATTTTAGACTTAAACTAAAAAGTTTTTTTCAAATTCATTATTTAAGAAAAGTTTCCCGTGAAACAAATTGCAGCAAATATTACATTTTCAGTACATTACATAAAATAAAGATTCTTCAAGTGCAACTAATCCTACATGATAACTTGCACAAAAACATTTATCTTAATTTATCGTTGACAAATGCTACATCGATCTCGATAATCCTTCGTTACGCTTCAAAATCATTTCAAAAAATCGCCAAAAGTTATTTCCCCTTTTACTTTTATATCGCAATCATAAATATAGAAACTGACGTTTCTCATTCAACAATAATGAACCAAAGAAAATAATTTCAAAAATAAAAAGAAGGGACAAATTAATTGTGACGCCGTGCGTTTCTTTTGTGACGCGACGCGTTTTTTTTGTGACGCAGTGTGTTTCTTTTGTGACGCAGTGCGTCATCAACTATATCTCAAACACTGTAAAGAAAATAAACTACAATAAGCGCTCTTCCTTACAATCTAAAAATTGACAACACTATCAATCAGTCGTCGCAACAAAAGAACTGAGATAAAACAATCGCATCCAATTAAAAACAAAAGCAACAAGCTGAATATGGTAAAAATGGAGTAATTTTGCAACGTAAATCATTCAGATGGAAACTACATTTAAATTTGATGTGTTAGTTATTGGTGCTGGTCACGCAGGATGTGAAGCCGCTCATGCAGCTGCCGTCATTGGGGCAAAGACCTGTCTCATCACCATGGATATGGAGAAAATTGCTCAAATGAGCTGCAATCCAGCAGTAGGCGGCATTGCAAAAGGTCAAATAGTAAGAGAAATCGATGCCTTAGGAGGCATGATGGGAATTGTTACAGATCAGAATGCCATACAATTTCGAATGCTTAATCGCTCAAAGGGACCAGCAATGTGGAGTCCACGTGCACAATGCGACCGAATGAAATTTAGTGCAACATGGCGCGAAATTCTTGAGAACACCACGAACCTTCAGATTTGGCAAGATCAGGCAAACGAATTGCTTGTAGAAAATGGCTCCGTAAAAGGCATCCGCACAATTTGGGGTGTAACTTTTTTAGCTCGCTGCGTAGTCATCACAACGGGCACTTTTTTAAATGGGCTAATGCATGTAGGCCGGAATATGATTGAAGGGGGCAGAATCTCAGAACCTGCATCCTTAAATTTATCAGAATCTATCGCGAGTCACGGCATCCGCGTAGCCCGAATGAAAACGGGAACACCTGTAAGAATGGATGGAAGAAGCATTCACTTCGATCAAATGGAAGAACAAAAAGGAGAAAATGATTTTCACAGATTTTCATTCTTCACAGACAAACGTCCACTACCGCAACTGCCTTGCTGGTTATGTAACACAAACGAAGAGGTACACAAAATATTAAAAAGCGGTCTAGCAGATTCTCCCCTCTACAACGGCCAAATAAAATCTATAGGGCCCAGATATTGTCCAAGCATCGAAACAAAACTACACACATTCCCCGATAAAGATCATCACCCATTATTTTTAGAACCAGAAGGAACAAATACAAATGAGTATTACCTGAACGGATTCTCCTCTAGTTTACCTCTCGACATTCAATTAAGAGCTATACGAAAAATTGAGGCATTTAAAGACGCTATTATCTATAGACCGGGTTACGCCATAGAATACGACTTCTTCGACCCCACACAGCTTCATCCATCTTTGGAATCAAAAAATGTAGACGGGCTCTACTTTGCAGGGCAAGTAAACGGGACAACAGGATATGAAGAAGCCGGAGGCCAAGGAATAGTAGCAGGAATAAATGCAGCTTTAAAATGCGGTGGATCCGAACCTTTTGTAATGAAACGTGACGAATCATATATTGGCGTTTTGATTGACGATTTAATCACAAAAGGCGTCGATGAGCCCTACCGAATGTTTACATCGCGAGCAGAGCATAGAATTCTATTACGTCAAGATAACGCAGACCGCAGGTTAACTCCTTTTGGTATTAAATTCGGATTGATTGACAGAAACAAAGCCGCACGCTTTCATGAGAAACAAAAAGAAATAAACTCATTCCTACAATTCTGTCGGAAACTACCGATTAAACCAGCAGAGATAAATGATCAATTAGGAAGTATAAACAGCACGCCATTACGTGAAGGATGTAAATTAATTGATTTGATTGGGAGACCTGAGCTGAATTTTGAAATCATCAGCACAATGGTTCCACAGTTCAAAAAAGAAATTTACGAAATAAAAACGCAAAAAGAAGAGGTTCTTGAGAACGCAGAAATAGAAATAAAATATAGCGGTTACATCGAGAGAGAAAAACAGCAAGCAGACAAAATGCATAGGCTAGAAGCTATAAAAATCAAAGGACATTTCAACTATAATGAATTGCATCAACTATCAACTGAAGCACGGCAGAAATTAACGAGAATTAATCCCGAGACACTGGCACAAGCCGGAAGAATCCCGGGAATTTCCCCAAGTGACATTAATGTTCTGCTAGTTTTAATGCATCGATAGTCATGTTTCACGTGAAACAAAATATTTATAACTCAAACGATATGAGGAGTATAAAGAGAGCCACATTTTAGTAGAAAAAATGAAGAAAGTGAATGAAGAGCGGTTAAACCGTCTGAAACAAATCGTACACAGTTTGCCAGAAAAACCTGGCAGTTACCAATATTATGACGAAAATAAAAGAATCATCTATGTTGGGAAAGCAAAAAACTTAAAACGACGCGTAAGTTCCTACTTCAATAAAGAACAACAAAGCTACAAAACGGCTGTTCTCGTCAGTAAAATCCAAGACATATCTTACACGGTGGTAAATTCTGAAGAAGATGCCCTCCTACTAGAAAACAATTTAATCAAAAAATATAAGCCCAAGTACAACGTCCTTCTAAAAGATGATAAAACATATCCATCAATTTGTATAACAAAAGAAGACTATCCAAGGATATATAAAACTCGCCATATAGATCTCAAACAAGGGCAATACTTCGGGCCATATTCTCATGTAGGTACCATGCACGCCCTCCTTGATTTAATGAAAAGTCTATACTTTCCAAGACTATGTATGAAGCCTATGAAGGAATCAGAAGTAAAAAAAGGCAAATACGAGATCTGTTTGAACTATCAAATTGGCAAATGCAAAGCTCCATGCATTGGTAAACAAACGAAAGAAGAGTATCAGGAAAATATAGAGGATTGCAGACAAATTTTGAAAGGAGACACAGAAGAAGTAATGAAAAAAATGCGGATTCAAATGGAAAAACTTGCCGCAGAAATGAAATTTGAACAAGCTCAAGAAATCAAAGAAAAATATATTTTACTTGATCAATTTCAAGCAAAAAGTGAGATCGTGCATCCCAGCAATACAAATATTGATGTATACAATATCGAAGCAGACGATAAAACAGCATACATCAACTACCTTCACATCATCAAAGGAAGCATCATCCAGGCATTCACTTTTGAATATAAAAAGAAACTCGATGAAAGCCTGGAAGACCTTTTAACTTTGGGCATTGTTGAAACTAGAGAAAGGTTTCAATCAGAATCAAAAGAAATAGTGATACCCTTTGAACTTGGCTTACCATTAAAAGATATTATCCTAACCATTCCCCAAAGAGGAGATAAAAAGAAATTATTAGACCTCTCGGGAATGAATGTAAAACAATATAAATTCGACCGTCTTAAACAAGCAGAGAAACTCAATCCAGAGCAAAAAAGTGTTCGTTTAATGAATGAAATAAAGAATCATTTACATCTAGAAAAATTACCAATGCAAATAGAGCTCTATGACAATTCTAACATACAAGGCAGCGATCCAGTAGCAGCGTGCGTGGTGTTCAGAAAGCTCAAACCATCAAAAAAAGAATACCGAAAATATATCATTAAGGACATTAAGGGGCCTAACGACTATGCCTCAATGCAAGAAGTAGTGAGACGTAGATATACACGACTATTAGAAGAAGACAAATCCCTACCCGATTTAATCATTACAGACGGAGGAAAAGGCCAAATGGAGTGTGTGAGGAAAATTATTGAAGACGAACTAAAATTACAGATTCCCATAGCAGGGTTAGCAAAAGATAATCACCACAGAACCAATGAATTACTTTATGGATTTCCACCTGTAATTATTGGAATGAAGCAAAACAGTGAACTTTTTCACGTACTTACACAAATGCAGGATGAAGTACATCGTTTTGCAATCACGTTCCACAGAGAAAAAAGGTCAAAAAATCAAACGCACTCGGCATTAGATGAGATCAAAGGTGTAGGAGAAGCAACAAAAACTCTCTTAATCAAACAATTTAAAAGTTATAAGCGGATTACATTAGCCAGCCAAAAGGACCTAGAAAACTTGTTAGGAGAAAAGCGAGGAAAAAAAATTTACGATGCATTGCATCCATTGATTGAAATAGTAAAAGAATAGCATATAGATCATCATATGAGAGTTGTCATACAAAGGGTAAAACATGCGTCAGTAGAAATAAACGGCACGATCAAATCCAAAATAGGAAAAGGATTGCTGATTCTAATCGGCATTGAGCAGACAGATACAGAAGAAGATAGCAAATGGCTTGTTCACAAAATAGAAGGACTTAGAATTTTTGATGACAAAGAGGGAGTTATGAATCTTTCCGTAAAGGATATTAATGGTAATGCATTGGTAATAAGCCAATTTACATTAATGGCCTCATACAAAAAGGGGAATCGCCCATCATGGATACGCGCAGCAACACACGACGTAGCAATCCCTCTATATGAAAACTTTTGCACCAAACTTTCAGACGCGCTGGGGAAAAACGTAGGTACAGGAGTTTTTGGGGCTGATATGAAAGTAGAATTGCTTAACGACGGTCCTGTAACAATTTGTATGGATACAAATAATAAAGAATGATTATCATCCAAGATTAATCAGAAAAAAGTATATTTGCAAAATATGGAAGAAATCACATTAAAAGAAGCTCAAAGCCTCGTTGATAAATGGATTCATCAATACGGAGTCCGTTACTTCAGCGAACTAACAAATATGGCATGCCTCACAGAAGAAGTTGGTGAATTGGCAAGAATTATAGCACGCAAATATGGAGATCAAAGCTTTAAAGAAGGCGAAAAATCCAATCCCGAAGAAGAAATGGCAGACATTCTGTGGGTACTCATTTGCCTAGCCAATCAAACCGGCATAGATCTTACAAAAGCATTCAAAGAAAGCTTCATAAAGAAAACAAAAAGAGACAGCACAAGACATATTAACAACCCAAAATTGAAAGCAAAATGACAGAAGAACAAAATCATCACGACCACGAACATAAGCATGCAAAAAATGTTGCAGAGACAATGTCGAAATATGAACAAATGTTCCAATTATATGATTTGCATTTGCACGATGAATTGGTACAAGAAGCTACAAAAAAAATACTGCAGGAAAAGAAAGAAACAAACGATACAGATGAAGTTAAAAAGTTTTTATTCAGTACGATAGAACTCACATCACTTCGAGTCACAGATAATGAAGACAGCATCCTTAAACTTACAGAAAAAGTTAACAAATTTACAGATGCCAATCCGAACTTTCCGCACTTGGCAGGAATCTGCGTTTACCCAAGATTTGCATCCATCGTCAGCAAGTCTTTGGAAGCAGATGGGATAGAAATAGCATGCGTATGCGGAGGTTTTCCCTCTTCACAGACCTTTCCAGAAATAAAAACAGTAGAAACTGCATTAGCCCTCAAAGATGGAGCAACAGAAATAGATACCGTCCTTCCTGTAGGATTCTTTTTAATAGGAGACTACGAACAGGTTAGCGATGAAATCAACGAAATAAAAGAAACCTGTGGTGATGAAACGACCCTGAAAGTTATTCTTGAAACAGGTGCATTACAAACTGCAGAAAATATCAAAAAAGCAGCATTAATAGCTATGTACTGCGGAG
>JAQVXN010000082.1 GCA_028709135.1 Bacteroidaceae bacterium
TTCTTGGGTCTTCTACTTCTCTCAATATTGTTACTAAATCCATATTCATTATATTTTTATATCCATAAATATTATGTAAAGATAGCAAATAATATGGACATATAAAACAATATAATAGACTATATATCAATGTATTGTGTTAATAATACATAATGAAAATGCTTATACTAATTCTTAATGCGTCAGCCCTGTGACGCAGTGCGTTTCTTTTGTGACGCGCTGTGTTTTTTTTGTGACGCGTCGCGTCACCAACTTTGATTCAATAGTTGTTATTAATAAAATGAGATCTGATTAACTTCAGAGAGTAATAGGTTCATATTTTATAGCCAGAATATTTATGAAATGAATAGATGCTGGTGATGCAACAAATTCACACTTGGAAAGTTCCCTCGTCGGTGTAAACTGTTATACGAAAAGTTTTTCGAGGAACGAGTTGGCAGAATTAAAAATTGCAGCCAAAATCTGTATATACTACTGAAATTTAGTGCATGATGTATTTAAATTTTTAATATTTGATGGATATACGCATAAAGAATATGCCATAGATTATTGTTTTGTAAATAGTATGCGCATGAATAAATTAAGTCTGCATTTATTTAATTTACTAACGAATAAAATAAGCTTATATGAAGCTTCCGAGGTAGTAAAACTAAAAAACTTTGTCTGTTATTTTGCATTTTACTCACTTTGCAGTAACTTTGCAAAGTGTAAAAAGTAGGATTAAGGAACAAAAACAAATATAAGTATATATGATTAATTCGCAAGACATTAAGAACGGAACCTGTATTCGTCTAGATGGAAAACTGTATTTCTGTATTGAATTTCTTCATGTAAAGCCAGGAAAGGGTAATACCATCATGCGTACAAAATTGAAAGACGTTGTAACCGGCCGCGTATTGGAACGTCGTTTCAATATTGGAGAAAAGTTGGAAGATGTTCGCGTAGAACGACGTCCATTCCAGTTTTCCTACAACGAAGGGGATATATATCATTTCCTGAATCAAGAAACGTGGGATGATGTTCCGGTAATGAAGGAGTTGATAGAGGGCGTTGACTTTATGAAAGAAGGTGACATTGTAGAAATAGTAACGGATGCTTCAACAGAAACGATTCTGTTTGCCGAAATGCCAGTGAAAACTATTTTGAAAATTGTTTATACAGAACCAGGTTTGAAAGGGGATACAGCTACGAACGCTACGAAACCCGCGAAACTTGAAACCGGAGCTGAAATTCGCGTGCCTTTATTTATCAATGAAGGAGAAATGATAGAGGTCGATACTCGCGATGGTTCTTATGTGAACAGAGCGAAATAAGATAATTTCAAGGATTTAAAAAAAGAGAATTTCCTTTTTGGAAATTCTTTTTTTTCTTTGTCAGAGAGAACATTAAATAAGGACTAGATGACTTTAAATGTTTGTGCTTCGGAATTTAAAATTTAATGATTATCTTTGCATACTATGAAATATTCAGTCGTTATTCCGGTATTCAATCGTCCCGATGAGGTGAGCGAATTGTTGTCAAGTCTTTGTTCGCAACGTTTCAAGGAATTCGAAGTCTTGGTGGTGGAGGACGGTTCTACGCGTACATGTTGCCAGGAAGTGGCAGCACAAGGACGTGCGCTGAATGTGCGTTACTTTATGAAACCTAATACAGGTCCCGGATTGACGCGCAATTATGGTGCTGAGCGTGCAGAAGGTGAGTATTTGATATTTTTGGATTCTGATTGTGTGTTATCCGAAGGTTATCTGGAAGCTGTTGATGCAGAATTAAACAAAGAGCCTGCCGATGCTTTTGGAGGCCCTGATCGGGCGCATGTAGATTTCTCCTCCATGCAAAAGGCCATAAACTATGCGATGACGTCGTTTTTTACAACCGGTGGAATTCGTGGTGGTAAGAAGAAATTAGATAAATTCTACCCTCGTAGTTTTAATATGGGAGTGAAGCGCACGGTGTTTACTGCTTTGGGTGGTTTTTCTGAAATGCGCTTCGGAGAAGATATTGATTTAAGCATTCGTTTATTTGAAGCTGGTTATCGTTGCAGACTTTTTCCTGAAGCATGGGTATGGCATAAGCGGCGCACTGATTTGAAGAAGTTTTTTAAGCAGGTTCACAATTCCGGTATTGCGCGTATCAATTTATCAAAACGTCATCCGGGGTCTTTGAAAATTGTTCATCTCCTACCGGCGGCATTCACGTTGGGCGTACTCTTCTTGTTGTTAGGATCTGTTGTATGCTTGTGGAGTTTGTTGCCTCTGTTGTTATTTGCAGTCCTGATTTTTGTGGATGCTTCAGCAAAAGAAAAAAGCATGGAAGTCGGATTGAAAGCCGTATGTGCAGCTTACGTCCAATTATTGGGCTATGGTAGTGGCTTTTTGTGTGCGTGGTGGCGACGAGTTGTTTGTGGTCAAGGTGAGTTCGAGGCATTTAAAAAAAATTTCTATAAATAGTTTGTGTTCATGGTTGAAAGTAAGAAGCATAAAGATCCACAGCATCGACCATCTATTAACGAATGGAGTGAAGACAGCCGCCCTCGAGAACGTTTGCTTAGCGCGGGAGCTCGGTCGTTGAGTGATGCGGAACTTTTGGCTATTTTGATTCATTCAGGCACTCCAAAGCAAAATGCAGTGGAACTGATGCAGGAAGTTCTGCATTCCTGTGATGAAAGTTTGGACAATTTAGGAAGCATGAGTTTTGAACAGTTGATGAAGTTCAATGGTATTGGACCTGCTAAGGCTGTAACAATTCTGGCAGCATGTGAATTTGGGCGTCGGCGCATGAAGAAAGATTGTGTAGAGAAGGAGGTGCTGGATTCTTCAAAAAAAATATATGAGGACCTGTTAAAAGGTCGTTTTTGGGATTTGACGGACGAAGAATGTTGGATCCTGCTACTTAATCAGAGTTTGCACTTTATCAGCATGGAAATGGTAGGAAAGGGAGGACTTACCTCCGTGAGTGCGGATATCCGAAAAATTATGAGAATTGCCATAGAGAAAAATGCTACAGCTGTAGTTTTAGCTCATAATCATCCCTCTGGTAATTTAAACCCTAGTAGGGAAGACGACTGCACGACTCATAATTTGGTAGAAGCCTGTAAGGTGATGAACATTAGGATGCTAGATCATCTTATTGTAGCTGGAAATCGTTATTACAGTTATGCAGAAGATGGCAGATTATAAATTTTGAATAATAAAGTAAACGAATATGGAAGAGAATAATCAAAATGAACTGAAGAGCGAGAAACTTAGTGTGGAAGAGAAAATTATAGCAGCGTTACGCACGGTTTATGACCCTGAAATACCCGTTAATGTTTATGATTTGGGATTGGTTTATAAAATAGATTATCATGAAGAGGATGGTACGCTGGATGTAGATATGACTTTGACAGCGCCGGGTTGTCCTCTTGCTGACTATATCACAGAAGATGTTCGTCAGAAAATTTCAGCTATTGAGGGAGTCACTTCTGCTAATGTCAATTTGGTCTTTGAACCCGAATGGGATCAAAGCATGATGAGCGAGGAGGCCAAAGTCGATTTGGGTTTGTTCTAGGTTTAAACGGATAAAGAGAAAAAAACGAGTAAATAGTATTAAAAACGATGAAGAACGTATATTTCCTTTCTGATGCTCATCTAGGCTCTTGGGCGATACCTCATGGGCGAATGCAGGAACGCCGTGTGGTCAGCTTTCTTGATAGCATTAAGGAGAGAGCTGCGGCTGTATATATGCTGGGTGATATGTTCGATTTTTGGCATGAATACCGATATGTGGTGCCGAAAGGATTTACACGTTTACTTGGTAAAATCAGCGAGTTGACGGATCATGGAGTTGAGGTACATTTCTTTACAGGGAATCACGATCTTTGGTGTGGAAACTATTTGGAACGAGAGTGCGGAGTAATATTACATCGTCAGCCACTTACCACGGAAATATATGGGAAGGTGTTCTTTCTGGCTCATGGTGATGGACTCGATTCCACGGAACGAAGATATCTGATATTGAGAAGTGTCTTCCATAACAGAGTTTGTCAGAAACTGTTTGCTTCGATTCATCCTCGTTGGGGTATGTATTTCGGCTTGAATTGGGCTCGAAACAGTCGCAAGAAGCATGAAAACACAGAAGGCTTTTTTAATGGTGAAGATAAGGATGGCATGGCCGTCTTTGCGCGTAAATATCTTCAAACGCATCCTAGTATCAATTATTTTATTTTTGGACATCGACATATTGATGTGGATTTTATGCTGAGCGATTCGGCACGTTTTATAATTTTAGGTGATTGGATTACAAAGTTTTCTTTTGTTGTTTTTGACGGAGAAAAATTACTAATGGAGAATTATATAGAGGGAGAGACGAAGCTGTAATTCTTCTCTTCCTTTCTAAAATTTTATGATGTATTTATGATGAAAATGAATAAAATTATTTTTTGTTTTTTAGGCGCATTATTTTCTTGTTCTATTTTGCCTCTAAGTGCGCAGTCATATGTTTCGTTGAAAAAGCAAATAGAAACAAATAGAAGCAAGGACTTGCCTCAAACAGCATTGCGAAGTGTGGATAAAATGATTAATTTGGCTTCGCGCAGAGGAGATAATGGAGAATTACTTTGGGCTTTGCTGACACGTGGCCAACTTTGTCGTGATATTTCGCCAGATAGTGCTGCTACTTTAATACCCCGCGTTGAAAAGCTCTTGAATGATGGGGCAAAACCGGAAATGCAAGCAGTATGTCATGCCGTGTTGGGGATGCTTTATGCTGGAGAGCGCGCAAATATGGACGAAAATGCTTCGCGAAAGGCTGTAAACCATTTTATGGTAAGTCTGCAAAATCCTGCATTGTTGGCTTCTGCTCGCGTGAAGGATTTCCTTCCTTTTATGATTGACGGTGCGGACAGTCGCTATTTTAATGACGATTTGCTTCATGTCCTGACGCGTTTCTGTAGTGGAAGATTATCTGATATAAATAACGAAGTGTTGCATACGGACTCATTAAGCTTAAGTTTACTGGGTAAAGCACTTCGCGAATATCGTCAAGCCGGTAATCGGGAGGCTGAATTTTTTCTTTTGCTCGACTCTGTCGATGCTACCGAGAGAATACCTATTTTCAGACGTTCCTTAAATAATAGTGTTCGTCTTCAAAATAATCAAGTTAACAAACTGAATTTTTATCGTTCCCTGATTAACCGTTTTAGTGATCTGGATGTTTGTGCTGAGGCTTATCTGCGTCTTTCAACAAGTTTGAACGACAAACGCAAAGATTCTTATTTCTGGGCAGAAGAAGGTGTTCGGCGCTATCCAAAGAGTAAAAAGGTTAATTCGTTGCGGAATAGACTTTTGGAACTTACACGGCCTGAATTATCGTTAAGTCTGCCACAAGGTTATGCTTATCCGGGTCGTGAGGACTCTTTGACAATAACGGCTGTGCATACGTCGCGCGCTGTAGTTAAATTTTATAAATTGGACGTTACAACCGACGCAGAAATTTTGCGGCGGCAAAATCAGAAGGAGCTCAAGAAACTTGCAAAATCAGTTGTATTTCAGATCCCCATAGTTTTACCTGAAACAGCTTCTTATGAGCAAGTTCATAAAAAGATCGCGTTTGTTACTCCCAAAGCCGGTATCTATTTGGTTAAGTTGGAAAGCAATGGAACAGAGGCAAGTGATCAAGAATTTTTATATGTTTCACGTCTGCACGTAATGAAGTTGAACTTGCCAAAAGGAGGTACACGTGTTTTAGTTAGCGAAGCGGTATCCGGACGTCCGGTTGAAGGAGCGCAACTGATTGTGCGGGCCATAGACGAGAATTCACGTGTTGTGCAAACTTTGCAGACAGATAAGAATGGGGAAGCTACGATAAGTTCCTTACGGTCTTTTTGCATGGTTTATCCGCAGACTAATGATGATAAATTTTGCCCCGGTTTGCAACTTGGTATGAATAATGAGAATAATTTTGTTCAAGGTGTGAAACAGCTGTCAATGGCTGTTTATACGGATCGTGCTATTTACCGTCCCGGTCAAAAAGTTCAGGTAGGAGGATTTCTTTATGAACAAAAGGGAGATGAAGTGCATGTGAAAGCAGGCGAAAGTGTAGAACTGTCACTTTTTGATGCCACACATCAAAAGAGCATTGATAAAATGGATGTCGTTTCAGATGCTTTTGGCAGTGTGAAGGGGGAGTTTACGTTGCCTGTTTCTTGTCTAAATGGGCAATTTTATATATCTTGTAAATATGCCACAGCATCTTTTCGCGTGGAGGAATATAAACGTCCTACTTTTACGGTTTCTTTCGATGATTTTAAGGAAGCTTATAGTGGGGGAGATACCGTGTTACTGCATGGTACGGTGAAAACATACGCAGGTTTCCCGCTTGCGCAAACACCTGTTGCTCTTACTACGTCTCGTTCATTTTCACCGTGGTGTTATTCTTTTTATCATCAGAATGATTTGGATAAGGAGGTGCGCGATACAGTGCAGACAGATGCTGATGGACGCTTTTCTGTTCGTGTCTTTTTGAACGTAAATAAATTAAGTGAAAAAAACGGTTTGTGGTGGTTGCCTCGTTTTTATGTTTACCAAACGGAAGCTGTTGCAACATCTGCCAACGGAGAAAGCGAAATAGGCTCATACAGTCTTTTTGTAGGTAATCGTCCTGCATTTCTGTCTACTACGATGCCACAAAGGATTTGTAAGGAGGAGACTGCTACTTTTCAGATTAATCAGTTGAATGCAGGCGGAAAGCCTGTTGCTGGTAAGGGACATTATGAAATATTGCAGGGAAATGTTCAGAAAGCGTCTGGTGAATGGAATTTTAACGAAACTATCAAATCGACCTTATTGAATGAATTACCTTCAGGTGAATATGTATTACAAGTTGTGCCTGCTGAGCGTACGGATACGTTAGTACAATTGAAATATCATTTTATGATTTTCTCCATGGCTGACACTCATCCTGTTGGAAAAGATATGTTGCAAGTTTATCAAAGTGGGGATGATTTTGGTAATGGTGAAATACGCGTTCATTTAGCCACTCCGGAAAAGAACGCTTATGTACATTATATGGTTACTACATCTAAAGAGGAGTTGGCGAACAAAGTAATTTCTCTTTCGGATTCGGCCATTACGATCCCATTTTCATATCAAAGCCAGTATGGTGACGGCATTGAAGTCTTGTTTACTTTTGTGCGCAACGGAGAAGTTTATACTCAGGCTGTTGTGATCAAGAAACACGAACCGGACAAACATTTGACGCTGCGATGGAAAACGTTTCGCGATCGTTTACGTCCCGGACAGAGAGAAACGTGGACTTTGCAGGTTCTGCGGAATGGAAATCCTGTCAAAGCTTCACTCTTAGCTACGCTGTATGATGGTTCTTTAGATAAATTTCAAAAATTGGATTGGTCGTTTTCTTTGAATTTTGATCGCGATATACCTTTTGGTCTGTGGTCAGGAGTTTATAAACGAAGTATGTTTTTAAGGTTTGTAGGATCTGTAAAATTTGAGAAAGAAGACTATTGGCAATTTAGTCACATTAATGGAAAGTTGTTTGGCGTGGATGACGAATCTGATTGGGAGTTGCATTCTCCGCACCAAAGAATGTTATATTCTGCCATGAATACCAATATGAAGACGTTAAAAGCTCCTGCTGTTGCAAAGTCACGTACGTTAATGTTAAAGGATGAAGTTCCGGAGTCTACGAATGCTGTAGCAGAGTTTGCAACTGGAGGAGGTGAAATGTCAGAAACAAAACTGAGGACGGATTTTAGCGAAACGGCTTTCTTTATGCCTGCGCTGACTACGGACGATGCAGGGGAAGCTGCTATCAGTTTTGTTTTGCCCCAAAGTTTGACACAATGGAACTTTAAGGCATTAGCGCATACTGGTGACATGGATTATGGCATGTTGGACACGATTGCAGTAGCATCGAAGGATTTCATGTTGCAACCCAATATACCGCGTTTTCTTCGTG
>JAQVXN010000083.1 GCA_028709135.1 Bacteroidaceae bacterium
ATTGTAGCTATACGTCCTGCACTGCAACTCTCTGCTGTAGAGAGGGTCTTGCCGGAACTCCACATGCGTTGACTGATTTCCTTACTGGCAACTTTTAAATTTAATTCCATATCTTATGATTGTTTATAATTTTCATAATAAATGTTTCCTTAAATCGTTACACGCGAATATGCAGGTGCATCCAATTTGCAAAATACGCCATCTTGATATTTGAAATATGCGGCCATTGCTATCATTGCAGCATTATCAGTGGTATAAGAAAATGGAGGAATATATACATCCCATCCATCCGTTTGGCTTTTGTCTATAAAGGCTTGTCGTAGTTTTGTATTTGCAGATACACCTCCTGCTACAGCTACGCGGTTAATTCCAGTTTGAGCGACTGCCTTAGTGAGTTTATTCATGAGAACATCCACTACAGTACGCTCGAACGAGGCTGCCAAATCATTCTTATTTTGCTCAATAAAATCGGGATTTTCTTTCATCTTGTCCCTGAGAAAATAGAGTAACGATGTTTTTAGTCCGCTAAAACTGTAATCGAGTCCGGCCACCGACGGCTTGTTAAATACAAAAGCATCAGGGTTTCCTTGTCTGGCCAGTTTATCGATAATAGGTCCTCCAGGATAGCCGAGTCCCATAAATTTGGAACATTTGTCGATGGTCTCTCCTGCTGCATCATCAATTGTTTGGCCTAAAATTTCCATATCGTTATAGTTGTTAACCTTAACGATTTGAGAATTTCCACCGCTTACGAGGAGACAAAGGAAAGGAAAGGCTGGGTGACGATTGTCTTTACCTTTTTCGTCGATGAAATGGGCTAAAATGTGACCTTGCAAATGATTTACGTCCACCAATGGAATTCCTAATGATACGGAAAGTCCTTTTGCAAAGGAAACACCAACCAATAGAGAGCCCATCAGTCCTGGTCCACGCGTAAAACCGATCGCTGTTAGATCTTCTTTCGAAATGCCAGCACGCTTAATAGCAGCATCAATCGTTGGAACTATATTTTGTTCATGGGCTCTGGAGGCTAATTCCGGTACCACCCCACCATAGGCGCGATGTACTTCTTGATTTGCCGTAGCCTGTCCTAAAAGCCATCCGTTTTTAATTACGGCAGCCGAGGTATCATCGCAACTCGACTCTATACCTAAAATAATAACGTCTTTCCCCATTATATGTAAATCTTTTATGCAGTAAGCACTTCAAGTCCGTGATCTGTCATCACAAAAGTGTGTTCCCATTGCGCACTTGGCAATTCGTCTTCCGTAACCACGGTCCAATCGTCTTCAGCATCAATAAAAACGTCCCTTTTTCCCATATTGATCATGGGTTCAATGGTAAATACCATGCCAGGCACCATCACCATGCCCGATCCTCTCCGACCGTAATGGTCTACATCAGGCTCTTCATGAAACTCCAAACCTACTCCGTGACCGCACAGTTCCCGAACGACCGTAAATCCGTTCTGATGAGCATGATGAGTTATTACGCTGGCTACGTCGCCCAACAAACCAAATGGCTTTGCAGCTTGGGCTCCGAGCTCCAAACATTCGAGTGTAACGTCTACCAAACGTTGTTTTGCCTGCGTAGTTTTTCCAATTACAAACATGCGCGAAGCATCGCTGAAATATCCTTTATAAATTGTGGAGACGTCTACATTGATAATATCTCCACAAATGAGTGATTCTTCATCATTGGGAATACCATGACACACTACTTCGTTAATACTGGTACAAACGCTTTTCGGAAAACCTTCATAATTTAAGGTGGCGGGAGTGGCCCCATGTTCTGTCGTGTAATCATAAACCAGGCGATCTATTTCGCCTGTCGTCATACCTTCGTGTATTTCTTTTGCTATCAAATCCAAAACTCCAGTATTAATGATGCCGCTTTGACGGATTCCTTCTATCTGTTCCGGTGTTTTAATAAGTTTTTTGGTAGGAACCAGATAACCTTCTTCCTGCAGTGCCAATACACGGAGATCTAATTCGGTAGGCTTTACACCTTCAGGTACAATCCAGTTCTTCTTAATTTTTTTTTTAAACACAGTTTCTCTATACTTTCTGTTTTCACTGCAAAAATACAACTTTTCTTTTATCCTACATGTCTGAAATGTCCAAAAAGCATATTCTTAAGAGTTTACTTCCTTAATAAGATCAGATCATCTACTTTTGGCAGATAGTCAGGACTTAATTTATTGATACTGTAAAGTGTTTTCAGACGCATGCCATAGTGCTGGCTTAAAGTATAGAGTGATTCTCCGTCCTTGATACGATGGTATACACCCCGATATGCTTTATCAGCACGTTTTTGTTTCTTTTGGAAATAGATGATATCCCCTTCTTGTAAAACGTAGTGACGATCTACTTCATTATATTTTCTCAATCTGCGTTCCGAAACGCCCATTTCCTTGCTGATAGATTTAAATGTGTCTCCCTGCCTAGCAATGGTATAAAAGTTTTCATTACACATCATGACTTTATGACCTTCAGGATTCTCTTCTTCTCTGAGTACTTTCTGCCAACGTCGACTATCTGACAAATGATCTAACTTACTCAGGTCATAGTCTTCAATAAGTTGAATCAGAATGTCTGCATATTTAGGATTTGTGGCATATCCTGCAGCTTTTAACCCATAAGCCCAACCTTTGTAATCTGTGATTTTGAGAGTGAACAGATTTGCGTAACGTCCATTGACACATAAGAATTTTGAATGATCCTCATAAGAATCTTTTACAGACTGATAAACTCGAAAATGCTCGTTTTTGGCATCGTCGTCTACAAGCATGTAAGGACCACACCACGAACTACCGCATTTAATGCCGAAATGGTTTTTACCCGATACGGCCAAAAGGCTTGTTCCTGCTCTACTCTCAAGTAAGGCCTGTGCCATGGTGATACTCGCCGGAACGCGATAGCGTACCATTTGCTCCACTGCCATACTCATATACTGATTAATATATGAATTATATAGATCTTTTTGAGCCCATGTGGATAATGGTAGCAGCGTTAGCGTCAGTAGTAATATTCTTAAATGTGTAATTCTTGACATTTCATTTTTCTCTTTCTGTCTGCAAACTTAAATATTTATTTGCAAATAAATAAGTCTTTCTCCATTATTTCACCCGGCAGTTTGTTTCAAAGATGCTTTACCCTTCGATAGATGCTTCTTTTCTGTTTGAAAAGAAAGTAAGGTTTAAGGTCTGTTTGCCTTCCTGAATAGTTTAGTTTCACTATCATCTATATCGTTCTATAGATGTATGTTTTATCAACAGAAATCATCAAAGAAAACATCTCTTTTTACATTTATAAAAACTGTGAGACCATTCGTCAGAACTGTGACAAATACATTTTTTCATGTTGGTGTCCGGTAAAAGTTCTCATTACGAGTTTACATACAATTAAGCGAACAGGCAAAGAAGTCACCAGATGATCAGCGAATTATGGTACTTATAATTTCTGTTTATAGAAAATTCCCATAAAATAAGATATACAAGTCCGCGGAACTAACTTTTCAAGTTTTACCAGACACTGATATCTTTTTATAAGTCCTATTTCAATCACAGGGATTCTGTTTGTAACACAACGCGTACGAATGTACAATAAAAAGACAAGTAGATATTGAAACAACGAAATTGATTGTAAAGATGCTGTAGGTTAAAACCTAGCGTCAACAGCGAAGAGCAAAATGAGCTAAAATGTTTAAAGAATTGAAGTTTAGGGGGAAACGTTCAATTTAGCTCTGGGCCCGTTGTTTATCTTAGTTGTCTTTTTGTGAAAATACAGGCCGTAAAATAAACTCATTGTTTTCAAATAATTGCTTCGATTGTGTTTTTCAAATTTTTACTTGCTGAATAAAAGTTGGTGACGCAGTGCGTCACAAAAGAAACGCAGTGCGTCATGAAAAAAACGCGTCGCGTCACAAAAGAAACGCACCGCGTCACATAGAATAAGAAGTAACTTTTCATTTAGAACACCATATCCTCATAGAATTTCTGCCAAATAATGAAATGTATCAAGGCTATCCAAGAAACCTCTCTTGGTCAGAGGAGTTTATCTTAATCTTGAAAATAAACTCTTTTTACACGATTACTAATCGACGTAAGTACCTCATAAGGGATTGTGTCGAGTTTATCGCTTAGCACTGTGACTGGCAAGTCATCGCCAAAGATAATGGCTTCATCACCTTCTTTGCAAGGAATATCTGTCACGTCAATCATGCACACATCCATGCAAATATTACCTACATAAAAAGCTTTTTGTCCATTGACCAGGCAATAGCCTTTGCCGCAGCCCAAATGACGGTTAAGTCCATCGGCATAACCAATGGGGATTGCCGCAATGCGACTATCACGAGTTAGTTTGCCACGACGGCTATAACCTACCGTTTCGTTTTTGGGAACATCGCGAATTTGCAGAATTGTTGTACGCAACGTACTCACGTTATGAAGTATACTGTTCGAATATGGATCAATGCCATAAAGTCCTATGCCCAGACGAACCATATCAAGTTGATATTGCGGAAATCGCTCTATACCGGCAGTATTGCAAATATGACGGAGAATATGGTAACTGAAAGCACTTTGCAAATGTTGTGTAGCTTGATCAAACAAATTAAATTGTCTGGCTGTAAAATTATTAAAATCGTCTGCATCAGTTCCAACAAAATGAGAGAAAACAGAACGTGGGATGACTGCTGTTTGTGATTTTAGTTTTTCGATGAGTGCATCCATGTCTGTTTCTGGATTGAAGCCAAGACGGTGCATGCCGGTATCTAGTTTAATATGAATGGGAAAATTCGTTACGCCCTCTTTTTCTGCAGCTTTAATAAGAGCATTCAGAAGACGAAAATTATATACTTCCGGTTCCAGATCATATTCAAACATATCTTTGAACGCCGTCATTTCGGGGTTCATAATCATAATACTGCCCGTAATACCACCTTTACGCAAATCGACGCCTTCATCTGCTACAGCTACAGCCAGATAGTCCACTTGATGGTCCTGTAGAGTTTTAGCCACTTCGATAGATCCAGCACCATAAGCAGAGGCTTTCACCATGCACGTTATTTTTGTATCCGGATGAAGGAAACTGCGATAGAAATTTAAATTGTCCACCAATGCATTCAAATTCACTTCCAATGTGGTTTCGTGTACCTTAAGCGAGAGCAGGCTGGAAATTTTATCAAAGTGGAACGAGTTGGCACCTTTGATAAGAATAATTTCATGATGCAAATTTTCGAGCAGGCCGGAAGAAATAAGTGCCTCTGTTGATGCAAAACAATGGCGCTCCATTTGGAATTTTGTAATATATTTGCTAATTTCCGGACCTACACCAATAATTTTATCAATATGCTGACCTGCTGCAAGTTGTGCGATGTCTGTATAGAGTTGTTCCGAGGCAATGCCTGTTTGCAGCATATCACTCAAAATCAATGTAAATTTATGATCTTTGGCTTCATGACGGCGATTTATGAAGTCAAGCGCAATGTCAAGAGATTTCAAATCGGAATTGTAACTGTCATTAATCAATGTGCAACCGGCAATACCCTCTTTCACTTCCAAGCGCATCGCCACGGGCTCCAAAAGCAACATTCGCTCCGCAATTGTGTGGCGGTCAATTTGCAGATATAAGCATACAACCAAACACTGAATGGCATTCTCAATGGATGCGCTGTCTATAAAAGGAATAGTGAAATCGGATGTTTCTCCTTTATAAATATAGGTAATACGACTGTTCTTGTTGAATTTTTCAATGTTCTGAATGTAAACAGGTGCTTTTTTGTCTTTGTAGGACCAAAAAAGTTGCTCGTGCGGAAAGTGAGATTTATTTAAACACCCTTCAATAACCGCATCATCAGCATTATAAATGATCACATTGGAGTCCTTGAAAAGTTGTAACTTCTCCAAACACTTTTGTTCTACGGATTTAAAATTTTCCTGATGGGCAGTACCTATATTTGTCATAACGCCAATAGTGGGTTGTATGATAGGTTGTAAAAAGTCCATTTCACCAGGTAGAGAAATTCCTGCTTCGAACACCCCAATCTGGGAGCGCTCATCGAGTAACCAAACAGACAACGGAACTCCAATTTGAGAGTTGTAGCTGCGCGGGGAGCGCGTCACGATTTTTGAGGGAGAAAGTAATTGATAAATCCATTCTTTCACAATTGTTTTACCGTTACTTCCGGTTACTCCGATGATAGGCAGACTGAATTCTTCGCGATGACGTTCAGCCAAGCGCTGTAAAGCAACCAAAGGATTTGGTGTAACCAAGAAATTGGTACCGGGATAAGCCGCTAAGTCCGTAGGAAGTTGTTTGACAACGAAATTTTTTACTCCTTGTCGATAGAGTTGTGGAATATATTTGTGACCGTCATTGCGTTCTGACTGGAGAGCAAAAAACAGTGTCGTTTCGGGAAATGTCAACGAGCGGCTATCTGTAAGTAACCATTCGATGCGCGATTCGGCATCACCATAACGGTGTGCACCTATGAGTGCTGTAATTTCAACAATTGAATAGAACATATTACTTTAGATTATATTGGTCTGGAAGTTAAACCCCCTTGTTCTTTATATTTTTAGTTTCAATCCCCGCCCAATGTTGCTCTTCGCAACTTTTCAAAAGGGACTGAACGGAATGAATTTCTTTTTGCAGTGCTAAGTTCGGATATTTTCTGCCAAGGAGCATGATCTTTTGTATTAATTTATTTAAAAAGATTCGATAGGAATCCGAATCAGAATTAATCGGACGATGATTTAGGTCTTGAATAATGTTGTGCCATTGTTTTATAAAATTCTGCGCGTCAGCACATACCCATGAAGAAAGAAATATTTCCCAAATATAATCCACAGCTAAAGCAGATGGATGAATCATATCATCGGCATAAAAACGGTAATCGCGTAGTTCGTCATTCATAATTTCATAGGCCGGGAAATAATGTCCTTGACCTCCACAAAATTTTTTCAGTGAATCAGTAGCAAGTAAGAGAGCAGACTTACTAAGTTGGTTGGCATGCAGACCATATTTAATATAACGATAAGGACTGACGGTGAACACGATTTGTAAATTCGGGCGTAATTTGAAGAGACGTTTTAAAACGGTCTGAAAAGCTTCTATCTCGGTTACAGAGAGCGCACGTTCTTCAAAAAGCTTTTCCGGTTGTTTATGACAATTGGTTACAGATTGATTCGTCTGACGTAAAAAATAGGTATGATTGGTTCCAAAAGTCAAAAAAAGCACATCAAGTTCTCTGAGTAGTTGAACACTTTCAGTGATGGATTTATGAATGTGTTCGAGAAGAGTTTCTTTATCCGGGGAAGAAAATTTGGAAGAATGTAACCAACTATGCCATAAGTTGCCATCAAAAAACAATTCATTTTGAAAAGAAAATTTTGCAGAATCAATTTGGTTGAGCATAACGTCTAAGACTTTAAAAATGCTCACAGGATTGTATAACACCCCAAAAGGATTGACCAGAGCATGAAATTTATTTTCAACCAATCTTTGTCCGATGTTCTCTGTAAAACAAGAACCCAACATCAGAATTTTCTGTTCCTGATTAAGCAGAAAACCTTGAGAGTCAGTATCAACCGTTGTACAGAAATTCTTTCTTTCCATTTCAACTTTTCTGTTGTTGTTCGTCTACCAGAAATTTTCAGCGCAAAATTAGGAAAATCTAATGAATAAGTACTAATTTTGCAGGATTATTTGCTAATGATGGCGGAAGTAAATACAAACAATAATTTATTAAACAGAATAGATTCTCCGAAAGATCTGAAAAAGCTTTCGGTAGATCAGTTACCAGAAGTCTGTGATGAAATACGTCAAGAAATTATTGATGTATTGTCTCACAACCCTGGTCATTTGGCTTCCAGTTTGGGAGCTGTTGAATTGAGTGTTGCCCTACATTATGTTT
>JAQVXN010000084.1 GCA_028709135.1 Bacteroidaceae bacterium
CGACGCTCTTCCGATCTCGCCAACTATTTAAAGCGTATCCTGACACGTGCAACCGGTTTCAAGATCAAGACCAAGACCGGAGCAGGACAAATAGCTCTCATTTTACAAACTCCACGCAATGAACAAGATGAAAGTTATAACCTCACAGTAACCAGCAAAAAAGTTACCATCAAAGCTCATAGTTATCGCGGGGTAATCAATGGCATTGCCTCTTTACGCCAACTTTTGCCTAATGAAATTGAAGAGCATCAAGTAGTCAAAGGCGTCAATTGGACTGTGCCTGTTGTACAAATTTACGACAAGCCCAATTTTGCTTGGCGAGGCCTGATGCTAGACCCTGTACGCCATTTTTACACAGTAGAAGAAACCGAGCGTTTCTTGGACCAAATGGCTCTTTACAAATTTAATAAATTTCATTGGCACCTCACGGACGGACAGGCTTGGCGTATTGAAATCAAAAAATATCCTCTCCTTACCCAAAAAGGGGCGTGGCGTAAATTACTTTCAGATATTGACCTAGGTTGTATCTCACGTGCAAAAAAAGAGAACAATCCCACCCTGCTTCTTCCAAAAAAGAATTTCAAAGTTGAAAATGGTGATTCTCTTTATGGAGGATTTTATACGCAAGATGAAATCCGCGAAGTGGTTCATTTCGCTGCTATTCGTGGCATTGACGTTATTCCGGAACTTGATATGCCAGGCCACAGTTGGATTGCAACTCAGTGCTACCCATGGCTTTCTTGCTCTAACGACGGAAATGATCCTCTTTGCCTGGGTAAAGAAACAACACTGGAATATTGTAAAAATGTTTATGCTGAAATCTTCAAACTTTTCCCCTACGAATATGTACACATTGGTGGAGACGAAGTCAATCGTGATCGTTGGAAAACGTGCCCTGACTGCCAAAATCGCATCAAAGAAGAAAATTTAAAGGACATTACAGAACTCCAGTCTTGGTTTACTCGCTACATGGAGAAATATTTCAACCAGAACAAACGCCATCTGATTGGTTGGGATGAAATCTTAGAAGGCGGCATTTCGCCTACTGCTTCAGTTTGCTGGTGGCGCGGCGACCATACCGACGTTGTCAAGAATTCTACGGAACACGGTAATCAAGTGATTCTTTGCCCCACAACATTCTGCTATTTCGATTACGGACAGGATAATAATACGCTTCGCCATATTTACGAAGGAGCCATCGTACCAACCGATCTTACTCCAGCTCAACTAAAATTGATTAAGGGTATTCAGGCTAATATCTGGGGTGAATGGATTCCTTCAGAAGCCCGCATGCAATTTATGGTTTTTCCTAGAGCTTTAGCTATGGCAGAAAAAGCATGGACACCAACAGCCAAACAAAACTGGGCAGACTTCCAACAACGTTTGAATGCTCAATTACCAAGACTTCAAGCTGCTGGCATCAATTATCGTCCACTTGAAACAACTCAACCATAAATTCAATCATTCTCCCTTTTTTAGGAATTTATCTTCTTATAAATCAAAGAAAATAACTATAAACCGAATCACTTTATTTCAAAAGTGGTTCGGTTCTTTTATTATAACTTGATATTTATAGAAAAGCCTTTTCAAACGTCCCATGATGTAGAAACTATTATTGCTGTCTGGTGAAACTTTTGTTGACATTTAGTTGTTGCTAAAAGCTCTCTAAAACGAGTATATTTGTGGCTTTTAAAGCTTTTATGTCTAATATTTGGGCTCAGCCCACAAAGTTGGGGATTTAATAAATTATTCCTTTTTTGAATGATCTATAAAATATTACTTTTGCTTCATGCCAAGAAAACCTATCAACTATTAAGGATATCCTGTCCATGTTCCTACCTAAAGGCCTGCTTGACTATTTTATTTTACTGACTATTCAGGGCTCAAGACGTAAAATAAACTCGTTGCTTTCAAAGAATTGATTCAATCGTGTTTCCCAAATTTTTACATGCTCAATCAAAGTTTGTGACGCAGTGCGTCACAAAAGAAACGCAGTGCGTCATGAAAAAAACGCGTCGCGTCACAAAAGAAACGCACCGCGTCACATAGAATGAGAAGTAACTTTTCATTTAGGACACCATATCCTGATAGAATTTCAGCCAAATAATGAAATGTATGAAGTGAATCAAAAACCCTGCGAAGTAAAATGTTTCTGCCTGATTAAACTCCTGACCTATAAAATGCTGTTTTAAAAATAGGAATGTAATTGAAGCATTTAAAATTCGCTCTGTCAGATTGATACGGAGTCCAGTAGCATCTGTTGTTACCTAAATATTTAATGCTAAACGAATCCATACTCTTTCTGAGCTGGATTCTACTTTAGTTATCTTGAAATAAGTCATAAACTCCGACGAAGTATTAAATGGGCGATTTCTAATAACCGCAATTTGTTAAATCCCCAACTTTACAGTCTGAACCAATATTTGGTAATATAAAGCAATTTACTCTCGTTTACTGCTCAAAAGAAAAAGTAAGCCCTTTGGTTAGCAAAACGCTTGAGTGCCAAATAAAAAGGGTTTTAAAACTTTTAATTTGTTTTTACCGTACAACAATAAAAAACTATAACATCTCTTGTTAAAGGACAACAAAAAAAGGCCCATTTCGAGGCCTCCTTTATTAATGTCGCATGCAAATTAAATCAACTTGTAATCACCCGCTTTTTCGGTTATCACAGCCTGAAGTTCGTCCCTGGAATAGACTTTATCGATAAATTTTACTTCTGCAAAACCAGTTTCCAAATTTACCGTAGCAATAACACCTTCTATGCTATTCAATGCATTTTCTACATGTTTACGACAATTTTGACACATCATGCCTTCTACTTTAAACGTCTTTTTCATTGTTTTTATTTTGTATTCTTGCTTTATGATACTTCCCTCAACATTTCGCCTTTTGGCACCATCAAGACGCTTACGTCCCAATAGTAAACTGTTAGCCACAACACTTACACTACTAAATGCCATTGCAGCGCCACCAATCATAGGATTAAGAACAAAGCCACACACCGGATAAAGAACACCAGCAGCAATAGGCACAGCTATAACATTATAAATAAATGCCCAAAAAAGGTTTTGACGAACAGTACGCACAGTCAGTCGTGAAAGCGTAACCACTTCACCTATTTTCAACAAATTACTGCCCAAAATTGTTACCATTGCGGTTTCCATTGCCGTATCACTCCCTTCGCCCATTGCCATACTTAAATCTGCCTGAGCAAGAGCTGCACTGTCGTTAATGCCATCACCAACCATAGCTACAATATTCCCTTTCTGCTGCAAATCCTTTACAAAATCCGCCTTATCGGCAGGCAATACCCCTGCTTTAAAATGATTGATGCCCACCTCATGAGCCACCACACGAGCAACAGTTTCATTATCTCCTGTCAACATATAAGTTTCTATTCCCATCTTGGCCCACTGATTTACAGCTTGACGAGAAACAGCCCTTAAACGATCTGAAACCGCCATCAACGCCATCACACCAGATTTACTTCCGAACCATATCACTGTTTTCGCCTCACAAACCCACTGTTGTGCTTTAGCTTCGGTATCTTCATTAATGGGAACTTCATTTTCTTTCATCCATTCGCAATTGCCAACAAAATATTGCTCGTTCTTGCAAACACCGATAAGCCCCCTTCCTGCCGTCGATGTAATCTGTAAATCAGGGATATTGGGAATTACTTCTTCCTTATAGTTTTTCTCTAAAAACGTTACCACAGCATCTGCTAATGGATGCTCACTCCCTTTTTCAAGAGCCAGTAAAATATATTTTGCACGTTTTGATTCAACCGCCCAAAAAACATCTGTAACTACAGGTTTACCCTCCGTCAGAGTTCCCGTTTTGTCCACCACCATCGCATTCATTTTTGCGGCCACTTCCAATGCCGTTGCGTCTTTCACCAAAATGCCAGCTTCTGCCCCCTTGCCCATACCAACCATTAAAGCTGTTGGCGTAGCCAATCCCAAAGCACACGGACACGCAATGATTAAAACCGTAGCCATTGCCATAATGCCTCTTGCCAATCCCCCTTGAGGCATCAAAATGACCCATAATATAAATGCGACAATAGATATTACTATAATTGCAGGTACAAAAATAGACGCCACTTTATCAACAAGCCGCTGTACGGGAGGCTTAGAACCTTGTGCCTCCTGCACAAGCCGGATAATATGACTCAATACAGTATCTGTAGAAACTTTCTCCACTATCATCCTAAAAACGCCCTTTTGATTAAGCGTTCCAGCAAAAACTCTATCGCCGGCTTGTTTCCAGACTGGGACAGATTCTCCCGTCAGCGTGCTTTCATCCACAAAAGAACTACCTTGCTTTACACGTCCATCAACAGCCAAACGTTCTCCAGGATGAACCAAAACAATTTGCCCTTCTATCAAATCTTTTATTTCCAATATTTGATTCTCGCCTGACTGTTCCACCGTCACCGTATGAGGCTGCAAACCCATTAAATGGCGAATAGCTGCTCCCGTTCCTCGTGTTGCTCGCTCTTCTAACAAGCGCCCTAACAGAATAAATGCGATAATACTCCCAGAAGCATCAAAATAAAGATGTGGCACTATTCCTCTAGACAACCAGAAATCTGGCCACAGTAAGGTCCAAACACTAAAAAAATAAGAAATCGCTGTACTCAATGCCACCAAAGAATCCATGTTGCACGTCGCATGCATAAATTGATGCCACGCGCTGACATAAAATCTCCATCCCAAACCGAAAACTACCACCGTAGCCATTATCCAAACAGCCCATGGCGTCCACGGCTCATTTACAAAGCCAAAAACATTTAGGAGAATAGCTAAAAGAAAAGCTGACAGTGTTGCCCGTTTTAGCTTTCTATATTCATTGTTATGTACCACAAGAACAGCATCTTCATCAGAATTGAACATTAAGTCATAACCTGCAGCTCTCACCGCAGCTTGTAACATAAGTGGTGTGCATTTATTTTCATCAAAATCTACATGCGCCTCTCCACTGGCATAATTCACGTCAGCCTTTTCCACTCCATCCTGATTACGTAAGGCCTTTTGAACATGCATTGCGCAACTAGCACAACTCATACCTAGAATTGGAAATCTTTCATGTTTCATCCTATTGTTCCTCTTTATCTTACCATGCAAAGGTACTACCTTCCTTATAATATTTCGCAAAAAAACTGGCAGGAATTTATATCCAAAAACATTAAAACATCTTCATTTTGAGGGCAAAACAATCACAAATCAACTTCGGATGTTAATCTTTCACAATAATTATAGGTCCAGAAGCCCATTAAAAGGCAAAACTTACATCAAAACTACCGTCTGTTTGCTAAATGACCTCTTGGTTTAATCTTATTTTTGATTTATCTTTGCAGTAACTTCTATTTACAACTAAAAAATATTTGAATTATGGCAAAGAAAGTAGCTGTTCTCGCAGTCAACCCTGTAAATGGATTGGGACTGTTCACTTATTTGGAAACATTTTTTGAAAACAAAATCCCGTATAAGGTTTTTGCTGTGTATAATTCAATTGACATCAAAACTAACAGTGGGCTAAGAATCAAGACAGACGATGTTATTGAGGATTTGGTTGGTCACGCAACTGACTATGATGCACTTGTATTCTCTTGTGGAGATGCTGTTCCTGTTTTTGTACAAAATGCCAAAAAGCCTTATAACAAACTACTGCTGCAAGTTATTCAAGAATTTGCAACAGCAAAAAAACTCATGATCGGACATTGCGGAGCTGGCGTATTTTTTGATGCTGCTGGAGTTGACAAAGGCAAACAGATTGCCTGCCACCCATACGTAAAAAATACCATTAAAAAAGGAATCTACTCCTCTAACCCAATTGCTATTGATATGCCTTTCTTCACGGCAGCAGAAGAACACGAGTTGCCTCTCCTCATGCCGGAAATAATAAAAGCTCTTCAATAAACACCTACTCAAAACCTTCAGAAAATAAATTCTGAAGGTTTTTTGAGTAAAACTCAACTTAATTTCTCAACAGACGATAAACACCCCCCGGCAATAATTTAACCAACCCTTTCATTTCAAGTTCGAATAATGTTGCAGAAATTTCATGAACGGGAAGAGACAGTTGTTGCGAAATTACATTCACTTGTAATCCATCAGAGGAAGTTAACAGTTTCATAATTTGTTGCTCCAATTTATTCAAATTCGGGAACAATTCTGTTTGCAATGGCTTTTTAAGAGCATCTTTCCGATGTTGCGTTGTAATCCAATTTAGTCCGTTTACAACATCATCTGCGCTTAAAAGCAAAGATGCAGTATTATTATGAACAAGCTCATCACAGCCTTCTGAATACTCGTCCCCCACTCGCCCTGGACATGCAAACACCTGGCGATTATAATCAAAAGCCAAATGAGCTGTAATAATGGCTCCACCTTTATGGGCACTTTCCACTACAATGCACGCATCCGAAAGTCCCGCGACAATCCTATTGCGACATACAAAATTACCTTTATCTGGATTTGTGCCTGACATATATTCTGTAAGCAAACCACCCTGCCCCATCATTTTTTTTGCCGTATCACGATGAACGTAAGGATAAATCCGATCTAAACCATGGGCCAATACAGCAACTGTAGAGAGTCCGGCTTCCAATGCACCACGATGAGAACAAATATCTATGCCATATGCCAATCCGCTTACAACAATGGTATCAGGACATAGGCGCGCAAAATCCTTCGTCAACATACGGCAAAGGTCCTTACCATATTCCGTGCAACGGCGCGTACCCACCATGCTTATCATGTGCACTGCATTCAGATCCGCATTGCCTTTATAATAAAGAACTAAAGGTGCATCGTCACATTCACGAAGGCGATTAGGATATTTCGCATCGTTTAAACATAACACTTCCAAGCCTTCTGATTCGCAAAATTTCAGTTCCGCGGCTGCCCGTTGGAGTGCATCAGAAACACCGGCATTAAGAACATCCAATAATTTTGAATTAACCGAAGGTATTTTTTCTTTCAATGTTGAAAGACCATTGAAAACATCGGTCGCATTACCCACCGTACGATATAGAATCAAGGCATTGCGCAAACTGAGACCTTTCACCTTGGTCAACGCCATTGTAAAAAGTCTTTCGTCAGTCATTTCGGCAAAAAGTATTTTCCAAATGCCTGATTCAATTCTTCACAATCAGCAAGACGACCTTGTACGAGACAAACCGTATCAACTCGGGCACGAACAACCATTTGACGGTCCGGTAAACGATAGATATCCTGCTCAAATACATATTTTACACCCTCTTTCAACACATTTATGCAACTCAAGAAATGTTCATCACTATGCAATGGCGTCTTGAAAGCAATGTTTACTCTTGCAACTACACAATCTATTCCACGTTCGTGCAAGTCTATAAAACTAACGTGCTCCGTAAGCAGAAACTGATGGCGCGTATGTTCCATATAATGCAAATAATTGGCGTTATTCACAATTCCTTCTATATCGCATTCGTAATCGCGAACAGCCATTTCAAGTTCAAAAATATAGTTCTTATTCATTGTTCTGGTTC
>JAQVXN010000085.1 GCA_028709135.1 Bacteroidaceae bacterium
TAATTCAACAGTTATATAACAGAATTGAGCAGCGGCGCGTGATAGACAATTTTGCCTGCTTACTTTCTTCTTGTGCCAGTATGGTTTGGGATCGGCGTATATATGATGCCATTTGTCAGAATTTGTCTAAAATCATAGAAACAGTTCCAATTTATTTTATGAATTGCTTACCGAACGATGAAGCGGCTCGCATTTGTAAAGAGACTATAGTGAAATGAATATTCCAAATAATATTTTAATACCAGAAGTAGGGCGTTTAATTCAGCAGGGACATACGGTTACCTTTCTTGTGAAGGGTTTCAGCATGCGCCCTTTTGTGGAGCATTGTAGGGATAAAGTGGTATTGGGGCGTTGTTTAAAAGTATCGGTGAATGATGTTATTTTAGCAAAAATAGAAGGTGGACAATATGTTCTTCATCGGGTAATTGAAAAAGATAACAATCGTTTGACATTGCAAGGGGATGGAAATCTTACAAACACAGAACATTGTTTTACTTCCGATATTGTTGGCAAGGCCGTTGGTTTTATTCGTAAAGGGAGAAAAGCGGCGGATCTGACAAATGGGGCAAAATGGAAAATTTATTCTTTTATTTGGTTACATTTGAAATTTATGCACCGTTATATTTTAGCCTTTTATAGTCATATCTGGTTCCGATTTATAGAACGAAATAATTATAGTGATGAGAGTTAAAGATGGTTTTGAGCTACATGAAATTTGTGGAGAAATGGTTTTGATAGCTCAAGGTGTTGAAAATATTGATTTTAATAAAGTTGTGAGCTTTAATGAAACTTCTGCATTTCTTTGGAAGGAAGTTTATGCATGTGATTTTACAAGTGAAGATTTGGCAGAAAAACTTTGTAAAAATTATGAGGTGAATCGAGATGAAGCTCTTCATGATGTGGACGCACTAGTTCTGCAATGGAAGGAAGCAGGATTGTTAGTTTAATACATAGAATCGCGTAATTATAGAGAATGGATGTTGTAAATAATAAAAGAGCAAACAAGATATGTTAATAGCTGTAGATTTTGACGGAACGATTGTAGAACATCGTTATCCAGAAATTGGAAAAGAAATACCTTTTGCAACTGATACTTTGCGCATGTTGATATCCGAGCAGCATCGTTTGATACTTTGGACGATGCGTACGGGATCTTTATTAGATGAGGCATTGGCTTGGTGTCGGGAGCGCGGTGTAGAATTTTATGCTGTGAATAGTGATTTTCCTGATCAGGAATATACGGAAGGAATGCCCAGAAAAATTAAGGTGGACTTGGTTATTGACGATCGCAATGTAGGTGGTTTACCGGACTGGGGGGTGATTTATGATATGATTCATCGCAATATAAGTTATCAAGAGTATATGATAGAGTCTTTTACAGGGCATTCTCCTCAGCAAAAGAAAAAACATTGGTGGCAATAAAATATTTAAGGAACAAAAAAGCGCATTGAAAATTTTTCTTTTCAGTGCGCTTTTTGATTTGAAGTGAAAATTATAACGCTTTATTTAATTACATCAAATCCGGTGTAAGGTACAAGTGCTTTTGGGATGCGGATGCCTTCAGGTGTTTGAAAATCTTCCAGTAATGCAGCTACAATTCTTGGTAAGGCAAGAGCCGAACCGTTAAGTGTGTGGCAGAGTACAGCTTTTTTGCCATCTTTGCGATAGCGGCAGTGCATTCTGTTTGCTTGATAAGTATCGAAATTGGAAACAGAACTAACTTCTAACCAACGTTTTTGTGCTTCTGAATATACTTCAAAATCATAGCAGATGGAACTTGTGAAACTCATATCACCACCGCAAAGACGCAGAATTCGATAAGGTAATTCCAATTTTTGAAGTAATTTTTCTACGTGATCCAACATCTCTTGATGACTTTGGCGGGAATGCTCCGGCGTATCGATGCGAACAAGCTCTATTTTTGAAAATTCATGTAGACGGTTTAGTCCGCGTACGTCTTTACCATAGGAGCCGGCCTCTCTTCTAAAACATTCAGTATAGGCGCAATTCTTGATAGGTAAATCTTTCTCATCCAAGATTACATCGCGATAAATATTTGTAACGGGAACTTCGGCAGTAGGAATCAGATAAAGGTCGTCTACTTCGCAGTGGTACATCTGTCCTTCTTTGTCGGGCAATTGGCCTGTGCCGTAGCCGGATGCCTGATTAACTACGGTAGGGGGCATGATTTCAGTATATCCGTCATTACGAGCTTCGTCAAGGAAAAAATTTATCAGAGCTCTTTGCAAGCGCGCTCCGCGATCAATGTAGATAGGAAAACCTGCACCACTAATTTTTACACCTAAGTCGAAGTCTATTAGATTATATTTTTTCGCTAACTCCCAATGTGGAATGGCGTTGTCAGGAAGTTTGGTTTCCATACCACCCATTTTCACAACGACGTTGTCTTCCGAGTTTGCACCTTCTGGTACTTCTGGATAGGGTAAGTTTGGTATGGTGTAAAGCAGATTCTTTAAATCTTGTTCTGCTTGTTCTTTACCGACTTGAAGTTCTTTGCCAGTTTCTTTGAGTTGTGCAACGCGTTTTTTGGCTGCTTCGGCTTCCTCTTTTTTGCCTTCGTGCATCAGTTTGCCAATACTCTTGGCCGCGATGTTTTGTTCTGCCAAATTCTTGTCTAAATCGGCCTGTATGGCTTTGCGGCGGTCATTCAGCGTGATGACTTGTTCAATACTATCCGCAGCATGAGGAAAATGTTTTTTTTCTAATCCTTTGATGGCTGCCTGTTTGTCGTCAGTAATCTGATTAATGGTCAGCATAATTTTTGTATTTAATTTTTTCTGACCGCAAATTTACATAAAAAATAGTGGTTCTGCTCATCGTATCCAGTTTTTCTTCTTTGTTAAATGAAAAGATGCTCGCATTATTGTTGGATAGAAAGTTAGTAAAAGTAAAGTCTAAGTAAAGATCTTAATGTTGTTATAAACAAAGATGGTGAAATTGTTGTTCAGTCGGTAAAGTCTGGATTTGGCAGATTGCTGTTATTAGGAATCGTCCATATAATGCTTCCATCGGAGTTCATGACTTATTTCAAGATAACTTAAGTAGAATCCAGCTCAGAAAGGGTATGGATTCGTTTAGCATTAAAAATTTAGGTAACAACAGTTTCTACTGACCTTCGCACCAATCTAACAGCAGCGAATTTTAAATGTTTCCATTACATTCCCTCTTTTTAAAACAACATTTAGGTCAGGACTTTAAACAGACAAAAGCAATTTACCTCGTAGGGTCTTTGAGACACTTGATACATTTCATTATTTGGCTGAAATTCTATTTGGATATGGTGTCCTAAATGAAAGGTTACTTCTTATTCTATGTGACGCGGTGCGTTTCTTTTGTGACGCGACGCGTTTTTTTCATGACGCACTGCGTTTCTTTTGTGACGCACTGCGTCACCAACTTTGATTGAGCATGTAAAAATTTGAGAAACACGATGGCATTAATTCTTTGAAAGCAACGAGTTTATTTTACGGCCTGAACGCTAAATAGTCTGTAAAATCAAATACTCAAGCATGCCTTTAGACAGGAATATGGATAGGATATCCTTATAGTTTTGATTGGTTTTCTTTGCATGAAGCAAAAGTGATATTTTATAGATCATTCATAAAGGAACAATTTGTTAAGTCCACAACTTTACCGACTAAACCGAAATAGCCTCTTAGTTCTAATTAGAAAGTGTAATGACAATTCTTTATTTAATATTGTTGCTGTCCGGAAAAAACAAATTGAAAATCCTGAAGCCCTTTTTCTATGGGAAACCAAAACGTTTTCTTAACTAAGGGGGTTACTTCTTCTTTCGAACGCGAAATAAAAGAAATTGCTTCATATTATCAGATAATTGATATAAAAACCTTGGAAAAACACAAATATATTCGTTTTAAAGAACTTTTAGCAACAAATAAAATTCGACAAAAGTTTTATCGTACAGCATTAACTTAATATCGGTATAGAGTTGTTGGATTAATAATATAAAAGGTGTAGTTATATGCTTGTTTGGCATTTGTTAATAACCACGGACCTCTTTTTGTTTTCATTTAATGCCTAAATTGCATCGTTGTGGATACCTATGGTGCTTCTTTTATTGTGGAAAGACTTATTTGTTGGCATTAAATCATTGCGGAATATTCTTGCTACTATAATAAGTTGCCGCTCAATATGATATTCAATTGCTTGTTAATATTTTGATTATCTTGTGCTATTGCCGGTAAAAGGCTAAATAGAAAAAGAAAACACGAGCAATGAAACTTATTGAGCGGCGACTTTAATTTTTTTTAAGTTGAAATTTACTTGGCGTAATTGACGGCCCTAATTTCGCGAATAACAGTAATTTTTACTTGTCCCGGATAGGTCATTTCGTCTTGAATCTTCTTAGCAATTTCTGCGCTAAGTTCGGCAGATTGTTCGTCGTTAATCTTATCGGCGCCTACGATAACACGTAATTCACGTCCGGCCTGAATTGCATAAGTCTTTGTTACGCCCGGATAGCTCATAGCAATGTTTTCCAAATCATTTAAACGTTTGATGTAAGCCTCTACAATTTCACGACGAGCACCTGGACGTGCTCCGCTGATGGCGTCACAAACTTGTACAATGGGAGCTAGCAGAGTCGTCATCTCCATTTCATCATGATGCGCCCCAATGGCATTGCAAATATCTGGTTTCTCTTTATATTCTTCAGCAAGTTTGGCTCCATATAGAGCGTGTGAAAGCTCTGTTTCTTCGTCTGGCACTTTTCCAATATCGTGGAGTAAACCGGCGCGTTTCGCTTTCTTAGGATTCAGACCTAGTTCAGAGGCCATAATGGCGCATAAATTTGCAGTTTCACGTGCATGTTGTAATAAGTTTTGCCCGTAAGAGGAACGGTATTTCATTTTACCGATGATACGAATAAGTTCAGGGTGCAATCCGTGAATACCTAAGTCTATCGCAGTGCGTTTTCCAGTTTCGAGAATCTCTTCTTCTACTTGTTTTTTGACTTTAGCTACAACTTCTTCGATACGCGCGGGATGAATGCGCCCGTCTGTAATGAGCTGATGAAGGGCTAGGCGGCAAATTTCGCGGCGTACGGGGTCAAAGGCAGAAATAACAATAGCTTCCGGAGTGTCATCAACAACAATTTCTACTCCCGTAGCTGCTTCCAACGCGCGTATGTTGCGTCCTTCGCGACCGATGATGCGACCTTTAACTTCATCATTCTCAATATGGAAAACGGTAACGCTGTTTTCAATGGCTGTTTCTGTGGCGACTCGTTGAATGGTTTGAATGACGATGCGTTTAGCTTCTTTGTTGGCCGTCATTTTTGCATCGTCCATGATATCGTTGATGTAGCTTTGTGCGTTTGTTTTTGCTTCATCTTTTAAAGATACGATGAGGCGTTCTTTTGCATCTTCGGCAGAGAGTCCGCTGATAGTTTCCAGCTTTTCGCGCTCTTTAAGTTGCATTTTGTCCAATTCTTCCTGCTTGCGTAAAATGACTTGTTGTTGCGCGTCAAGGTTGCTTTGTTGAGTATCCATTTCATTTTTTCGTCGCACAATAGCTTCTTGACGTTGACTAAGGCTCATCTCACGCTGCTTGAGCTTATTTTCTATTTGCAACATGTGTTGATTACGCTGCTGTACTTCTTTTTCAAGTTCGGATTTCTTATTGAGAAATTCTTCTTTAACTTCAAGCAATTTTTTTTCTTTAATGACAGATGCATCTTTTTCTGCGTCCGTCATCAACTTGCTATATTTGCTTTTGACGAGAAATCTAAATAGAAGAAATCCTACTCCAGCGCCTATCAGTACGCTTGCTATGATTAAGATAATAGTGATATAATTCATTTTTTATTCGATAATTTTGGGTTAATATAAGTATCTAATTTTAGAACACATTTTGAATACCAAAAGTGAATGAAGTGCTTTATTTTTCCAATGTATTGTCTATAAGATTGATCATACTTTTCAAACGATCGTCAACCTTATTCTCTTCAATCAAATTGACTGCAGTATCAAGCATTACCATCGACATGTAGTCTTGTTTGGGTAAGTCAGGGAAAGAAGAAATATACTGTTGTAACTTAAAGTTTATCATTTTTGCAGCTTCGCGATAAATTTGTTCTTTATCTCGATCTACATTTATGGAAAAAGTGCGGGAGCCGATTGTAAGCTGTATTAATAAGTGGTCTGTGGTATTCATAATCATGTAGTTATACGCTCAAGAGAGCAATACATTTGTCAATCTCATTAATCAGATGGGTAATGTCTGCATGAGTTTTTTTTATGTCCCGATCCCGGATTGAAATGATTTTAGCAGACTTCATATCTCGAATAGTCTTTTGAAGCAACTCATTTTGCTCACGTAGTAAGCACTGAGTTTGCTCTAAACTGTCTAATTGTTTTTTTGCTTCATTATATTTTTTTGTTAGCATTTCCAATTTGACATTCAATTCTTCGATTAATTTGTCTCTTTCTGTCATTCCCCAAAATCTTTTTGCAAATATATAAAATAATTTTAAATGGATGAAATTATTTGCTTTTTTCGTTTTTGTCTTTGGGCTTCGGTTCTTTTTTTGCCAAGATGATGATGTTATAGGCGTATTCTGTCATCCATGTCGAGGTGTATCCCAGACGTTTTTGATAGGTGCGAATACCTATAGCGGTTTTACGTGTTGCGTCATCTTTCCAATTGTCCTTTGTTAGAATGTCGTAGATACCTTTTTCAATAATGGAATGAAATGTCTTTTTAAAGACAGAAGGTAAACGTAGTTTCCATTGGAGGGTTGTAGACAGGAGCGTAAGCAAATCTTGACTGAAACCTTGAAACATAAATAAAAAAGGTTGAACTTCTTGCATATTGTGGCAACATCGTTTGATGCTGTCATCTATTTCTTTGAAAAAAACGTCACTCATTCCGTAGATATCGGAAAGCATCTTGCGGCAACGATTTCTTTCACCCAGCCCCAGACGATTGCTCACGGTGGTGACATGAAGCGTTTGTTTAAATACTCTCAAATCTGGGAGAACATTCAAATTCGTGATACCTAATTTTTGAGCAATGACAGCTTGATAATATACCCGAATTAAAGTCATGTAATCTTCCATACCGCCGGTCTTCGGCGCGTTTTGATTATTTTTCTTCAGTAGTTTTGTTAAGAGTCCCATGTTATATTTACATTTGTCTGATTTGCTGATAAATCTTCTTCACATTACAGGTTACATCGATTATTATTAATCGTGGAAACTGCTAATAAAGGCATTTCGCAACAAACTTTTATGCAAAGATAGAATTTTTTTTCGGATTTTCTTTGCATAAATGTAAACTTTTGGTCAAAATGGCACTAACTTTTTACTGTTGTTTTTTTGTTGGAGAGCTTTTTTCTTCTAAGCTTATTCTTGTTAACGTGATTTTGTGGCGAAGTGGACAAATGGTAGGCTAAAAACTCTTGAAGTGCCTTAATATAAAGGTGGTTGAGGAGTTTATTAGTTATGAACAAAAAACATTGTCCTTTTTGTGGTAGCCCAATTATTAAAAAGAAC
>JAQVXN010000086.1 GCA_028709135.1 Bacteroidaceae bacterium
AAAATTTTTGAATTAAGAATAAAGTTGAGCAGCTAACGTTTTGTTGTGACTGAGAATGAGCGTAGGTATCTGAACATTTCGGATAACATTAGCTACTGTAACAGTTTTACCTGAACCAGTTACTCCTAACAGCGTTTGAGCTGGGGTGCCATCAAGGATCCCTTGTGTTAATTGGGTAATGGCTTCAGGTTGATCTCCTGTGGGCTGATAACTTGATACAAGTTCAAATTCATTCATGCTGCAAAAATACAGAAAAGTGTAGAGTAGAGAAAATAGATTGATATAGAAAATGATGGTTACATTTTTTGGCATAACCTATTTGTATATATTTTGGTTTCAGATACTACAGTAAAATAGAGCAACTCTTGCAGTGTTGTTGACATAATAAGACTTATAAAAAAATATATTTGTTGTGCTTCAAAATTTCTTTGTTGTATTTTTGACAAATAACGACTTGTTTTTTACGATAATAACGTCGTATAGAAATATACTAAATATGCTAACTGTTTTTCGCTTACCCAGCTTTAGGTGATTCCTTAGATTTATGTTGTACAGGCAAAAAACAAAATTTAGTTACTAGTGAAATGATGATTTCTTTGTTTGTAATGGAATTTTTGGAGTAAATAAAAGAGATGTATAACGTCTTTTTGGAGATTTTTAATTTATAAACTTGTACATGTTGCAATAAATCACTATTTTTGCATCCAGAAAAAATTAGGATGAAAGTAAGCATTGTACCTATATTAGCCATTTTGATCTTAAGCCTCACTTCTTGTGGAGGTATTAACAGAGTAATGAAAAGTACGAATCAGGATTATAAATACGAATGTGCAAAGGAGTATTATATGAAAGGTAAGTATGAAAATGCAAGCTTGCTACTGAATGATGTACTTGCGGGCATGAAAGGCTCCGAAAAGGGCGATGAGTCGTTATTCTTGTTGGGAATGTGCAAATATTATTCTGGAGACATGGTCTTGGCAAATGATTACTTTAAAAAATATTATCAAACATATACGACGGGATCGCACGTGGAAGAAGCCTATTTCTATAGTGGCAAGGCGCTCTATCTTTCTACTGCAAATCCGCATTTAGATCAAACAGATACTTATTTGGCTGTAACGGAATTCCAAAATTTTCTTGAAGCATATCCAAAATCTAAATATGCTTCGAAGGCGCGCGATCTTATATTTGAATTACAGGATAAGTTGGTTGAAAAGGAATATCTTTCAGCTTGTTTATACTATAATCTAGGCGATTATTTCGGAAACTGTACAATGGGAGGAAGTAATTATGAAGCTTGTATAATTACGGCCCAGAATGGCATAAAGGACTATCCTTATTCCAAGCGAAAAGAAGATTTCTCCATTTTGATTTTGAAAGCAAAATATGATTTGGCCATACGCAGCATAGAAGGCAAAAAGAAAGAACGCCTGAATGATGCTTTGGATGAATATAATGGTTTTATAAACGAGTATCCCAAATCGAAATATCTCGATGAGGCAAAACGCGTTTATGATAAGACGAAAGAAGCAATTAAAAAATAATAATAGCAATGAATTACAAAACAATTGATGCACCGACAACTACAGTTACCCATAACTTGATGGATTTTAGTGAGCCAACAGGAAATATTTATGAAAGCGTTGTAGTCATGAGTAAGAGGGCAAACCAAATTACAATGGACATTAAGAATGATTTGGCTCAAAAGTTGAAGGAATTCGGAACAAAAAATGATAGTTTGGATGAAGAATTCGAGAACAGAGAGCAGATTGAGATTTCTCGTTATTATGAACGATTACCAAAGTCTGTACTTATTGCTGAACAAGAATTCTTGGAGGGAAAGATTTATTTTCGCAATCCTAACGAGGAAAAAAATAAAATGAAATAAGTATACGAAGAAAAGCGATGATTCAAAGAATTCAGAGTATTTTTCTATTTATTGCCTTTCTCCTGCTGACAATAGGAGTGGTCTTGTTTGGATCAAATGTGTGGCAAACAAGAGTGGGGGTAATTAATGCAGAATATTCTATCTATCATACGAGCTATCCTGTTTTAGGTTATTTATTCCCAATATTTTTGATCATACCAGCTCTGCTTTTCCTTTATTGTATTTTCAAATTTAAGAAGAGGATGATGCAGGTTCGTATAATTATGTTCGGACAGTTGTCTATTGTCGTGGCATTCTTGATTTTCTTGATTCCATTTATAGCAAATTCATCATTAACTTTAGAATGGAACGCAACAATGATATTGTCATTGGTTGCTTTTGTTTTTGATGTTTTGGCGCGCAGAGCAATTCTCAAAGATGAGAAAATGGTGCGTGCTTCAGATAGAATTCGTTAATTTATCCTCTTAGTTGATGTCTTATGGCTGTTTCACTGAATAAGGTGATGCTTATTGGCAATGTAGGAAAGGATCCTGATGTACGTTATGTAGATAAGGATATGGTTGTTGCCGAGTTTTCTCTTGCTACAACAGAACGAGGTTACACGTTACAAAATGGAACCACTGTACCTGAACATACTGAATGGCATAAAATTGTTACATGGGCGAATCTTGCCAAGTATGCAGAGAATTACATAAAGAAAGGATGTAAGGTTTACGTAGAAGGTAAAATTCGCACGCGCTCTTATGAAGACAAGAAAGGTCAAACGCGAAATGTTATTGAAATATTAGCTGATAAATTGGAGATTTTTTCATTTCCGCCTAAAACAGAGGGTGTCACAGCTTCTACTTAAAAGATTATTTTTAAGATGTTTGGGCTAGCTTATCTAATTATCGGGAGCATACTCTTAATATTAACAGGAGTCTTTACCTATTTCTCCTTTTTCCTGAGCGGAAAGTCACAAAAGGAGTTGAAAAAATTTTATGCTATGTCATTAGGCTCCAAAAAATTAAAAGACGAAATAAATCTTTGTTTTGTTTCAAATGATATTGCAACATTGTTTGCAGGATGCAGCTTGATCATAGCAGTTTTGCTTTTTGGGAAAATTTTGAATGATTATCAATTTCCTGTTACAAATGATGGAGGAGGATTGGCCTGTTTAGGTTTATTTGTTATTTATTTGTGGCTGATAGTTGGATTGAGCATTGCATGTTGTAATCGTTGTTCAAAACGAGGAAACCATTTTTTCTCGCTTGCAGTAGCCAAATTCTTTCATCAGTTTTCCTTTTTAATGCTTCCATTTATTCCAAACCACATAAAATATTTCAAAGTGGAAGACAATACGGTGGATTTACATGAAAAGAAACAACAAAGAGACAAAAAGGAAACAATGCTCAAAGGTATTCTCCAATTTGGAAATGAAACCGTCAAGGACATTATGACTTCACGTCTGGATGTTTTAGATTTAGATATTAAAACGCCATTTTCTCAAGTTTTGAAGCTTATTTCAGAGAATAGTTATTCTCGGGTTCCAGTATATTCGGGTACTAAAGATAATATTGTGGGAGTACTTTATATAAAGGACTTGTTACCTTATTTGGGAAAACCAAGTAAGTTTAGATGGTCTTTTCTGGTACGTCCGCAATTGTCTGTTCCTGAAACCAAAAAAATAGATAATTTGCTTCGAGAATTTCAGACACGTAAAATACATATTGCAGTAGTTATAGACGAATATGGAGGGGTTTCAGGCATTGTAACACTTGAGGACATTATTGAAGAAATAGTCGGGGAAATTAATGACGAATATGATGAAGATCACTTTCCATATGTCTCTCTGGGTAACGACGTTTATGTATTTGATGCTAAAACTTCTTTACAGGATTTTTGCAAGTTGTTTAATCTGGAAAGTACATTTTTTGACAATGTCGAAGGCGATGCGGATACCGTTGCTGGATTGCTTCTGGACCTAATTGGCGATTTTCCAAAAAAACATCAGATTCTTTGTTTTCGTCAATTTAAATTCGAAATATTGATGGTTGATGAACGACATATTTCGAAAGTTAAGGTTACGGTCGTTAATCAAGATGCATCTTAATGTCTATTATTAAACAAATAAGAGATAAAGAGCTGTTGATTGCTGTCTGGAAAATGGACGAGCCGGAAGTAAAACTTTATGAGTTATTGGGAAACAGTGCTAATTCAAAAAGAATAAGAGAAGAGTGTAACCAAAAGTTTAGCAGTGATGCCAGAAAAAAAGAATGGCTTTCGGTGCGCGTATTACTTTCACAACTATTAGGCGAAAATGTTGTTGTAGCCTATAGAGCTAATGGAGAGCCATTTTTGGTTGATTCTGAAAAAAAAGTCAGCATTTCTCATACACGCGATTATGTAGCCGTTGCGATTAGTACTTTATATCATGTTGGAATAGATATCGAAATATTTTCGCATCGTGTTGATAGCATTGTAGATAAAATAATGATACGGGCAGAAAAGGCTCCCAAAAAGTTGGATGCCGAGTCACAAACATGGCATTCACTTTTAGTGTGGAGTACTAAAGAAAGTGTTTATAAATGTTTGGATATAGATACGCTGGATTATAAAAAGGGAATCTTGATAAGTCCTTTTGACTTGCAGTCTCAAGGAGAGATGAAAGTACAGTACACAAACTACAATTATCATTATATGTTATATGTGTATTATAGGTGTATGGAAGATTTTGTGCTGACTTGGTGTTCTGAATATGATCTGAATATGATCTGAATGGTTGTTAGTATTGGTCTGGTGTTTGTTTAGACCGGTTTCATGACTACGCCAAGGCTTTTTCTTCCATCCATTTTGACTACAATAGGTTTATCAAAATGGACAAGTCGTAGATATTCACCTTCCCAGGATGCTGGTTGTGATTTCAAAAATTTTTCGTCAAACCATCCGTCATTTTTAAAAGGGTTTATGGTAAAATATCCTACTCCAAAAGAGGTCATATTTTGAAAGAAGTGCGTGCCCTGACTGGGTTCAATGCGATAATTATTTAATCCACATTCTGTAATGACGCCTGCTTGGCTGATATTGGGCCATTTGACAGGAATACCTAAGTAAGGATCGCTACTTCCCCAGCGTCCCGGACCAACAAGAATATAATTATTTCCTTCCTCACAGAATTTACGGTTAACTTTTTCAATTTCGTAAGCTATCAGTTGATTGTTATAGCTGTTGAATTGTTCTGTTTTTACGTAAAGAAGATCATAGATGTCGTTAATTATGCCGTGCCCAAGAACGTTTGTGGAAGAAAGAATAGTATCTTCATTTTGAATCATAGACAAGTCTTCATCCATAACTTCTTTACTGTCAACAATGGGACGAATTTGTAGTAGAAAAAATGATGCATGTGTATTATTGTTATCAAAGCGTACGGCAAATTCAATTTCGACTGGACGTCCCAGATCTTTTTGTCCTATTTGAAGCAATTGATCAATCGTATTCGTAATGGGAAAAACATCATGTTGCAGTATATTGACAAATGAAATAATTTTTCTTCCATCTTTGTAGTAACCGTCGCGTATGATTTGGTCATAAGGGTCAAAAGTTGATGATATAAATTTTAAAGTACCGTCATCGTCGGCATCTTTTAAATTAAGTTTGAGCAAATTGAATGCATCATTTACACTAAATTCTTGATTTGTTGCAGAAAGATCCAACGCATAAAATTGAGTTTGTGTTTCACGTAAAGCAAAATCTACAGAACTCATTTGTAAAATATTGTGTGGATGACGTGGAGAGAAATGCAAAGTGCGGCCCCCGTCGACGATATATTTTCCAAGCCCTAAAGCAACGTCAACGATACCTTCTTCAGCCTTTTCATTGCCGATAGGATAAAAATTGAGAGAACGCGCTACTCCAGACATATTGGGATAAAAACGTCCGTGATGTTCTGCTCCTATAGCTTCCTGAATGACTACTGCCATTTTTTCCTGGTCAATAAGATTTGAGGTCGCCTGCATATACGTTTTACTCTGTCGAAAAAACGTGGAGGCATATACAGCCTTAATAGCAGAACAAACGGCATCCATTTGCATTTGTGTATTTTGCATTTTTGGTACCATATAGGTGGAGTAAACTCCGGCAAATGGCTGGTAGTGGGAATCTTCAAGCAAACTTGAAGAACGTACAGCTATTGGTCCGTTAACCACGTCCATAATAGCCGCAATATCTTCGCGAACCTCAGAAGGCAAGCGGGCAGTTAGAAAAGATTTCAGAATTTTCTCATCATCAATGTCTTGAAGAGCAATGTGATAAAGGTCATTAGATTCCATATAATGGTCAAAAATGTCTGTACAGATAACCACAGTACGTGGTATGTTTACTGAGAGACTATCCGTATCCAAGCCGGGATAACGCTTAATCATGCTACCCATGAAAGCAAGACTTCTGCCTTTTCCTCCCATAGAACCGTTGCCAATGCGTGCAAAATTGCTATACTCATCAAATCTGTCTCGCAAATAGACCGCAATTGTTCCTGTGTTTTTCATTCTGCGATATTGGACGATAAGATGAAAAATAAGATCGCGCGCCTCATTCATGTTTTTATATTCGCAGACATCAATTTTTTGTAGTATTTCAGCTGGAGGAAACATGGCGCGCGAATAGAAAAAACGCGAAAAGTGGTTATGAGAGAGATGGTAAATGAGAGAATCGTCCGGAATTTGATAAATTTTATGCTGTAAGTCTCTTAAATCATGGATTCTCATGATTTCTTCTTTTGTTTGAGGATTAATAATTACAAAATCTCCAAAACCGAAAAGTTCTGAAACCTTGTGTTTTAATTCTTGTGGAAAGTTCTTCGACGTTTTTTGTATAAAAGCAGCATTAAGTTCGGTAGCATAAGTGGCATTAGTTGCATCTGACGATTCTAAAATGAAAGGAATAATTTTTCCCGTACGACGGACATACTGACCAAATTTATATCCAGCGAAGGGATCTTTTTCTCCTCCATTATTAATACTCATGTCAGAAATAATACCTAAAATATGTTCCTTGTAGCGTTCAAAAGTAGTAACAGCCTCTTCATAGTTCCTAGCTAACATAATTTTGGGGCGTCCTCGCATGCGTAAATGCATTTGATGCTCATTTAAAGCTTCTTTTGAGAACTCCATACTTTGTTCAAGTACGAATTTGTATAAATGAGTCAGTGCGGAAGAATAAAAGCGAATAGAGTCTTCTACAAGTAAAATGATTTGTACTCCTGCTGTTTCCGTATCTGCAGGAGCATTCATTTTATCTTCCAATAATTTAATGATGGCTAATAGAAGTTCTGTATTTCCTAGCCAGCTAAATACGTAATCAATAGCGTTCATATTTGCAGTTGCTACGCGTTTTCTGACTTCTTTAGAAAAAGGTGTAAGAACAACAATTGGAATTCTAGGATACTTAACTTTAATGTCTGTTGCCTCTGCAAAAGTATCGTGGTGATCCATATTTGGCATACAATTAAT
>JAQVXN010000087.1 GCA_028709135.1 Bacteroidaceae bacterium
TCTTCGTTTGGGAATGAAATTCTCTACACCAATCTTTGATGGTGCCAACAGCGAGGAGATTAATGAACTTATGCGAAAAGCAAATGTGCCAGTAAATGGCAAAACCACGATTTACGACGGTGGAACCGGAGAAAAGTTTGATCAAGACATTACTGTAGGATACATATATATGCTGAAACTTCACCATATGGTGGACGACAAAATGCACGCACGTTCCATTGGACCTTATTCTCTGATTACTCAACAACCATTGGGCGGGAAAGCACAATTTGGGGGTCAACGTTTTGGAGAGATGGAGGTTTGGGCACTCGAAGCATTTGGAGCTGCAAATATCCTTCAGGAAATACTTACCGTTAAATCAGACGATGTTATTGGAAGAGCCAAAGCATACGAAGCCATTGTTAAAGGCGACAATATGCCAATTCCCGGAATTCCGGAATCATTCAATGTACTCGTTCACGAACTAAAAGGTTTGTGTTTGAATGTTACTTTTGATTAATAATTAAAAAGATGTTGCTCCTTTTTTAAGCAACATCTTTTTATATAAATTTTAGTATTGATTTCAATAATTACAACATATGGCTTTCAGAAAAGACCAACAAATAAAAAAAGAGTTTTCGCAAATTACAATCAGCTTAGCTGCTCCAGAATCAATACTAGAGCAATCGCGAGGTGAAGTTGTAAAACCGGAAACAATCAATTATCGCACCTACAAACCAGAAAGTAATGGTTTGTTTTGCGAACGTATTTTCGGACCGGTAAAAGACTGGGAATGTCATTGTGGAAAATACAAACGCATCCGTTACAAAGGTATTATTTGTGACCGATGCGGAGTAGAGGTTACAGAACGCAAAGTGCGTCGCGAACGTATGGGACACATTCATTTGGTGGTTCCTGTGGCACATATATGGTTTTTCAAATCTCTACCCAACAAAATCGGCGCACTCCTTGGGTTAAACTCTAAAGCAATAGACTCTTTAGTGTATTACGAAAAATATGTCGTAATACAAGCCGGAGCTGCTGCTGCTGAAGGGGTTGCAAAAATGGACTTGATTACCGAGGAAGAGTATTTCGAGATTCTGGATAAACTTCCAAAAGAAAACTACATGTTGGATGATTTAGATCCTGAAAAATTTATTGCTAAAATGGGAGCTGAAGCGATTCAAATCCTGCTTGCCAATATTGATTTGGATAAAGAATCGTTTGAACTAAGAGATAGAGCAAACAATGAGACTTCGCAACAAAGAAAAGCAGACATTTTAAAACGTTTGCATGTTTTCGAATCTTTTAGAGATGCCAACAAACACATAAAAAACCGTCCAGAATGGATGATTGTAAATATTGTCCCTGTAATTCCGCCTGAATTGCGTCCATTAGTGCCTCTTGATGGAGGTCGTTTTGCAACTTCAGATTTAAATGACCTATACAGACGCGTAATCATTCGCAACAACCGACTTAAAAGATTAATCGAAATTAAGGCTCCAGATGTCATTATGCGAAATGAAAAACGCATGTTGCAGGAAGCTGTTGATTCTCTTTTTGATAACTCAAGAAAAGCCAGTTCTGTAAAGACTGAGTCAAACCGTCCTTTAAAATCTCTTTCCGATAGTTTGAAAGGAAAACAAGGTCGATTCCGTCAAAACTTACTTGGCAAACGGGTTGACTATTCAGGACGTTCGGTAATTGTAGTAGGACCAGAACTTAAACTTAACGAATGTGGTATTCCAAAAGAGATGGCTTCCGAGCTATTCAAACCATTTATCATTCGTAAGTTACTGGAAAGAGGAATTGTAAAAACAGTAAAATCGGCCAAAAAAATTGTAGACAGAAAAGATCCCGTAGTTTGGGATATTTTGGAAAACATTTTGAAAGGACATCCTATTTTACTAAACCGTGCTCCTACCCTTCACCGCTTAGGTATTCAAGCGTTTCAACCTCGATTGGTAGAGGGGAAAGCAATTCGCTTACACCCACTAACTTGTACCGCTTTCAATGCCGACTTTGACGGTGACCAAATGGCTGTTCACGTTCCCCTTGGAAATGCAGCTATTTTAGAAGCCCAAATGCTGATGTTGGCATCGCACAATATTTTAAATCCGGCCAACGGAGCTCCCGTTACAGTTCCTTCGCAAGACATGGTTCTTGGTTTGTATTACATTACCAAAGAATTGAGAAGTTCGGGCGATTTAGTTGTAAAAGGAGAAGGAATGAAATTCTATTCTCCCGAAGAGGTTATTATTGCTTACAACGAAAAACAAGCAGATTTACATGCCCCCATCTTCTGTAAAGTAGACGTAAAAGGAGATGGAAATATTGAAATGGTAGAAACCACTGTTGGACGTATTATTTTAAACCAATATGTTCCTTCAAGTGCAGGATTTATCAATGAATTATTGACAAAAAAATCACTTCGTGATATTATCACCAAAATTTTGAGAAATTCAGGTACAGCACCTACTGCAAAATTCTTGGATGATATTAAAGAACTTGGTTTTATGATGGCCTTTAAAGGTGGTTTATCGTTTAACTTAAGCCACATTGAAGTTCCTGAAGAAAAATCCATTTTAGTTAAAGAGGCAAATACAGAAGTTGATGAAGTAGTGAACAACTACAACATGGGATTTATTACAAACAATGAAAGATATAACCAAATCATCGACATTTGGACGCATACAAATGCTAAATTAAGTCGGATTTTGCTTGAAAAAATATCAAAAGATCAAAATGGTTTCAACCCTGTTTACATGATGCTTGACTCGGGTGCTCGTGGATCGAAAGAACAGATTCGTCAGTTATCAGGGATGAGAGGTTTGATGGCAAAACCAATGAAAGCAGGTGCCAGTGGTGGTGAAATTATTGAAAATCCAATTTTATCCAACTTTAAAGAAGGATTATCCGTATTGGAATACTTTATTTCTACCCACGGTGCTCGTAAAGGTTTGGCCGATACAGCTTTAAAAACTGCCGATGCGGGTTATTTAACGCGTCGTTTGGTAGATGTGGCACAAGACGTTATCGTAAATGAAGAAGACTGTGGTACATTACGTGGTTTGGTGGTAAGTTCATTGAAGAAAAACGAAGAAGAAGTTGAATCATTGTATGACCGAATTCTTGGTAGAGTTGCATTGCATGATGTATATCATCCATTAACAGGCGAAATTATTGCAGAAGATGGCGAAGAATTAACGGAAGAAATCTGTCAAATAATTCAAGATTCTCCTATCGAAGAGGTAGAAATTCGCTCGGTATTAACTTGTGAATCGAAAATGGGTGTATGTGCAAAATGCTACGGACGTAACTTAGCCACCAGCAAGATGGTGCAAAAAGGGGAAGCCGTAGGTGTTATTGCTGCACAATCGATTGGAGAACCTGGTACACAGTTAACGCTTCGTACATTCCACGTTGGAGGTGTTGCCAGCAACGTTAGTGTTCAAGCAGCAATTGATGCGAAATATGCTGGTATCCTACAAATAGACGAACTTCGTTCTGTTCCTTATAAAGATAAAGCAGGCAAAGAATATAATATTGTTATTGGGCGTTCTGCTGAAATGCGGATTATTGATCCAAACACTCAAATATCTCTTGCATCTTCAAACATTCCTTACGGTGCTCACTTGTATTTTGAAAATGGAAGTACAGTTGCCAAAGGACAACGCATTGCCGATTGGGATCCATTCAACGCAGTTATTGTTTCTGAATTTTCGGGTAAAGCAAAATTCGAAGACGTAATTGAAGGGGTAACCTATCGACTAGAAACAGACGAACAAACGGGTTATAATGACAAAGTAATCATTGAAAGCCGTCAAAAAACAAAGAATCCATCGATAAAAATCATGTCTTCGAACGATGAAGAGATAAAAATATACGATATTCCTGTTAATGCTCACATCATTATCCAAAATGGAGACATGATTAAATCAGGTGATATCCTTGTGAAAATTCCAAGAACTTTTGGAAAATCTGGTGACATCACCGGTGGTTTGCCTCGTGTAACGGAATTGTTTGAAGCAAGAAATCCTTCTGATCCAGCTGTGGTTTCTGAAATAGACGGTATTGTATCCTTCGGTAAAAAATTAAAAAGAGGAAATCGTGAAATTATCATCACCTCAAAAACGGGTGAAGAGAAAAAATATTTGGTTTCCACTTCTAAACAAATTTTAGCCCAAGAGAACGACTTTGTGAAAGCAGGCACCTCTCTTTCTGAAGGCTCAATCGCTCCGATTGATATTTTATCCATCAAAGGACCTATGAAAGTTCAGGAATATATTGTGAACGAAGTTCAGGAAGTATATCGACTGCAAGGAGTAAAGATTAATGACAAGCACTTTGAAGTAATTGTTCGCCAAATGATGCGTAAAGTTCAAATTGAAGATCCAGGTGATACTCGATTTTTAGAAAACGAACTTGTCAACCGAATTGATTTCCGTGAAGAAAATGATATGATTTACGACAAAAAAGTTGTAATTGATGCTGGTGATTCACCAAATCACATTCCAGGACAGATTATCAGTGTTCGTAAATTGCGAGACGAAAATTCATTATTGAAACGTCAGGACAAAAATCTCATCGAAGCCAGAGATGCTCGACCAGCAACGGGTCGTCAGATACTGCAAGGAATTACTCGCGCATCCTTACAAACTCGTAGCTTTATCTCTGCAGCATCCTTCCAGGAAACAACAAAGGTGTTGACCGATGCAGCTGTAAATGCAAAAATCGATCAACTTCAAGGTTTGAAAGAAAATGTAATCGTAGGCCACTTAATCCCTGCCGGAACAGGTTTGAGAGACTACGAAGACATGATTGTGGGATCGAAAGATGAGCACTTGAATTTACAAGCATCCAAAAAAATCTAATATTCTCTCTAATAAAAATTATACATCATGAATACAGAAAAAGATAATAAAAATGCTATAAACATAAACCTAAGTGAAGAAATTGCCGAAGGCACTTATTCAAACTTAGCAATAATTACACATTCAAATGCTGAATTTATTGTTGATTTTGTGAAAATCATGCCCGGAATTCCAAAAGGCAATGTAAAATCTAGAATTATACTTACCCCTCTCCATGCTAAGCGTTTGCTAAAAGCACTCAAAGAGAACGTACAAAAATTCGAATCTGTACATGGTGTAATAAAAGAATCTGATGGTTATGAAGGATACCCAATGAATATTGGAACTCCAAAAGCAGAAGCATAATCATTGTTCTATCAGAATAAAAAAAGGGATTTCGTAATGAAATCCTTTTTTTGTCAATCAAATTATCTGAACTGCGAGATGCAATAGAAAATTATACGGCTTTAGAAAATAAAAGTTACAAAAAAAAGCCACTAAAATAGTAGCTTTTTAATTTTATTCAAAAGAGCTTATACTCCTTTTTTTCTGCTTTTAGCACCTTCAATAACTTTGTCTTCAGTTGTTTTTGCAGGTTCAGTTTTCTTAACAGCAGGTTTTTTTCCAGTTGGTTTCGCAGCAGCAGCTTCAGCTTCAGCAAGAGCAGCAGCTTCTTCAGCAGCAGCTAGAGCAGCAGCTTCTTCAGCAGCTATAGCTTCAGCTTCTATACGAGCTTGTTCAACTTGTTCGATTGAATCTTGTTTTGCTTTTTCAGCAGCTTCAAGTTCTGCTTTGCTTGGTCCACATGCTACAACAGCAAACATACCAACACCCACTAAGAGTACAAATAATTTTTTCATGTTTTTAATGTTTTTTGATTTTTAATTTATTTAGTTAGTTTCCATTGCAAAAGTAAGAATTAGTTTTGAATTCCGCACTATTTTTAACTTTTTTTATTGCAATCATAGAAAAAATCTATATATGCAGTTGTTGAAAAAACCAACCACCTCAATATTAAGCACTTAGAGCGACACAAAGATGTAAATTAAAATTTTTAATATTAATAAATGTAAAATTAGGATATTTAATAGAAAAAGATATTTATCTTTGCAGTGGAAAATTAAAAACAATATAAATTAAACTATTTATTATTATGAAAAAGAACATTTTATCATTATCGGTATTATTCGTAGCCGTAGCTATTATTTTCTCATCTTGTACAAAAGATGACGTTGGTGCTCCAACCATCAGCATTACAGGCGACAATCCTTACGTAATTGAATTAGGTGGTACTTGGACAGATCCAGGTGCAATTGCAAATGACGAAGAAGATGGCAACATTACTTCAAAAATGACTGTCACTGGTACTGTAAATACAGACAAAGTTGACGAGTATTCAATTGTTTACAAAGTAACTGACAAAGCTGGAAACGAAGGTTCTGCTACACGCAAGGTACGCGTAAAAGCTGACAAAATAGCTGCTACATACCGTGTAACTGAAACATATGCTGACAACACAACTTATGAATATACTCAAACAGTTGCAATTTCATCTCAAGGATGGAACAAACTAGTTTTAAATAGTTTTGCTGACTTTGGCCAAGCTTCAGTTCTTACACTTACAGCAGGTCCTACTGGTCTTACTGGTGTAAACTATTCTTTTACAGATGCTGATGGTACTGCTAATATTAAAAATATTACTGGAACATACGGAAAAGTAGGTACAGACTACAATGTACTAACTATTAAGTATTCATTTGATGAGGGTGGTAATGCAACTGTTATCAACCAAACATACGTTCGTCAATAATTGACTCCATATTAAAAAAAGCTGTCTTATAAGACAGCTTTTTTTTTGTATTGTAATGTAATTTGCTATTTTTGCATTTATTATTGGAGATAATAATTAATTAAATTAGTTTATTCTCCCTTATCATAAAACAAAAATCACAATTTATTAATTGATAAAACTAAATTTATGACTAATAAAACGCTATTTATCAGCACTTTAATTCTGTTTACGTTTGTTTTCTTTGCATGTAAAAAAGACAAAACCAATCCCGAAATCATTATCAAAGGTGCGAACCCAATGTATCTTAACCTTGGGGATACTTATATCGAACCAGGTGCCGAGGCCACTGATGATAAAGACGAAGACATTAGCAGCAAAATTAAAATTAGTCACTCCGTAAATCCAAAGCTAGTTGACGAATATATTGTTGAATATATGGTCAGCGACAAAGCGGGAAACACCTCACATGCAAGCCGCAAGGTAAACGTAAAAGCATTAAATCTCAAAGGAACATATTTTGCCAAAAGCACTGCAAAAGAATATGAGATAAAGGTAGTTGAAACAAGCACTTTTAACCGAATTGTATTTAGAAACTTTGCTAATTACGGAAATCAAAATCTTTTCTATTCAAAAATCAATGGTAATAGTTTTATTATCGATAATCATACTTTTAATATTGGCACCAATGCACACCGTTTTTCTAATGCCAAAGGGTATTATTCTGCTCAAAACTCAGAATATAAAAT
>JAQVXN010000088.1 GCA_028709135.1 Bacteroidaceae bacterium
AGGATTCTAGCATAAAAAGTTTAAAAGAAAAACGTTAGCAATTCATTTGGAATGCTAACGTTTTTTGTGGGCAAAGATGGATTCGAACCACCGAAGACGAAAGTCAGCAGATTTACAGTCTGCCCCATTTGGCCACTCTGGAATTTGCCCTCCTATTTTGTGCTGCAAAAGTACGAATTATTTTTGAAAACTCCGTGCTAATTCAACCATTTTTATTGCAGTGACAGCGTATTCATCACCTTTATTTCCTAAAATACCGCCGGCACGCTCTTCTGCTTGTTGTAAATTGTTAGTTGTGAGGAGTCCAAACACAACGGGAATGTTACCATGCAGATTGAGTTCCGATAAGCCCCGTGTTGTTCCGCTACTGATATATTCAAAATGAGGTGTATCTCCACGAATAATACAGCCTATGGCAACAACAGCATCTACACCTGCGTTTCGCTGCATTTGAGAACATCCGAAAATGAGCTCAAAACTGCCTGGAACACTTTTAATGACGATGTTTTCTTTTTGGACTCCGTATTTTTCAAATGTCCGAACTGCAGCATCCAGTAATCGCTGGGTAATGTTGTCGTTCCATTCGCTCACAACAATGCCAAATCGCATACTGCTTGCGTCCGGCACGGGACGCGAAATCATGTTGCTGAGATTGTAAGTAGTTGAGGACATAAAATGAGAAAACAATTATTTGGTTACGCGCTGAATATATTTGTCGATTGTTTCTGCTTCAGCACTTTTGCCATACTTCGTTTTTACTTCTTTATAAAGTTTCATGGCTTCGTCCGGCTTGTTCTGTGATTCCAGCAGTTCTCCGGCTTGAATCAGGAAAATAGGACTTAGCGTGTTGTTGTCAGCTTTTTCTGCTGCCTTTTTAAGATAGGTAATACCTTTGTCGATATTGCCGACTTTGACATAGCAATTGCCGAGAGCTCCCATTGATGCTGGTGAAATCATTTTGTCATCTGCCGTACTGAATTTTTCCAAATATTTTACGGCGCTGTTAGCATCTCCCTTTTGAGCATAACTCAAACCGGCATAAAGGTTGGCCAGATTGCCTGCAGGCGTACTGCTATATTTGCTGGCAATTTTCAGGAAACCAATATAACCCATGTTATCTCCGTTAAGAGCTATATCATAGTTACTGGAAGCAAAATAGTTCTGCCCGAGTGAGAGCATGGTGCTGGCCTTTTCTGCATTTGGTTTTGCTACCAGATTACGGTAGGCAAAAAATCCTGCAATGATGACAATTAATAGGGCCGCCGCGCCAAGAATATTTCTCTTGTTCTTTTCGAAAAATGCCTCAGACTTATTGAGTGCTTCATTCACGTCTAATTGATTGGACTTGTTATTTGCCATTGTATTTTAATATTTTTGTTTTTCGTTTTCTGAGACGCAAAATTACTCATTTTCCTTTGTTTAATGAAATTTATTCAGCCTTTTTTTAACAGAGAATTATTTTATTGTGCGTTTCCTTTATTGATTCGTCAATATAAATTACTTTTGCAAGTAAGTTTACAGTCGATATGATACTCAAAGATATTTCTATTCTTAATTATAAGAATATTGTCGAAGCTAATTTGTCTTTTTCTCCTAAAATTAATTGTTTTGTTGGTCATAATGGAGAAGGGAAGACTAATTTGCTGGATGCGGTATATTATCTTTCGTTTTGTCGGAGTTCTTCAAATTCGACTGATTCTCAAATTATTTGTCATGATGCGGATTTCATGATGTTGCAAGGTAATTATGAGACAGAGAACGAAGGCACAGAAAAAATTTATTGTGGATTAAAACGCCATCATAAAAAGGTATTTAAGCATAATAATAAGGAATATTCGAAACTCTCTGAGCACATTGGGAAGATCCGGCTTGTCATGGTGTCGCCAAATGACACCGAGTTAATAGAAGGAGTGAGTGAGCAGCGCCGTCATTTTATGGATATGGTAATTTCTCAATATGATTCGGAATATCTTTATCAAATTATCCGTTATCGAAAGGCCCTACAGCAGCGAAACGTTTTGCTTCGTGCTGAAAACGATCCCGACGAAGATTTTATTTCGCTATATGAAAAGGAAATGGCTGTTGCGGGGGAGTTTGTTTATGAGCGCCGCAAAGCTTTTCTGGAAGAATTCATCCCGATTTTTCAAAGAATATACGGCTTACTGGCAGGTGAAAGTGAAGAAGTGAATTTGGAGTATCGTTCTGTTTGTCAAAATGGTCCACTTGAAGAACAAATCAGAGCAAGCAGGTCGAAAGATCACATAATGGGCTTTTCTCTTTGTGGTGTTCACCGGGATGATTTGGAAATGTCGCTACATGGTTTCCCTATTAAAAGAGAGGGCTCGCAAGGACAGAATAAATCGTTTGTGATTTCATTGAAATTGTCGCAATTTGATTTTTTGAAAAATAAAGGAGATAAATGTGTGCCTATTTTATTATTAGACGATATTTTTGACAAATTGGATACGCGCCGCGTGGAGCAAATTGTGAAAATGGTTTCTGAAGATGATTTTGGCCAAATTTTCATTACAGACACCAGCCGTAATTTTTTAAATTCCGTGTTGCAGCAAACAGGCAAGGATTTTCGCTTTTTTACTGTCGACGGAGGTCGGTTTAAGTGATGAAAAGAAAAAAGGACCAACCTATAGGTGTGCTAATTAGACAATATTTGCGTGAAGAAGGTTTGGAATCGCCTCTCAACGAGTATCGTCTGTTGTCATCTTGGGGGACCGTGATGGGAGAATGTGTGGAACGTCAAACGGGAAAACTTTCAATCAGGAACGAAGTGCTTTTTGTGGAAATCAAGTCAGCACCATTGCGGGCCGATTTGATGTTGCAACGTACGGAGTTGGTAAAAAAACTGAATGCGAAAGTAGGCGCCTTAGTTATTAAGGACATAAATTTTATTTGAACACCAACTCATCTACTTTGATATCTTTATTGTTTGTGGGAATTTCTTCCAGAATTTGAAAAGGAAAAGCGATACCTATTATATATAGGTGGTATGGAAGGAGTTTCATAAGGAGGTGATCGTAAAATCCGCGTCCTCTTCCGAGTCTGTTCCCCTTTTTATCAAAAGCCATACCGGGGATAACGGCCAAATCCAGTTTTTCGAAATTTTCAAATATTGGAGTACGGGGTTCCAGAATTCCAAAAGCTCCTATTTGTAGACTTTGTTGTCCTTCAAAAGGGTGTAAAGTGAGTTGTTCTCCTTCCACTTTGGGCAAAAGCAGGCATTTTTCAGTGTGCCATTTTTCAAGAAAAGCAGCAGTTTGTACTTCGTCTGGCAGGGCGGAATAGAAGAGGATTGTTTGTGCCTGCCTAAAATGCACATTCTCTTCCAAGTGGAAGAGAATAGTTTGTGAGAACTCCAACATTTGTTGGCTGGAGTATTGTTTTTTGAGTTCTCGAATTATTTGACGAAGTTCTTCTTTTGTTTTCATTCAGAAATATAGAGAACCTTATTTTTTCTTTTTACTTTTAGCCTGAAGAGGTGCTGCTGCATCAGGTTTTGACGGGAATGCCAAATTTTTTGAAAAGACATCTTTAGCTTTTAGCATGCAGGGATCCGTGAGGTTGGTGTACATAATTTTTTGTTCGGTTCCATAGAAATCGTCCATAATATAGGAGATGATGAAGTCTTGGAAAAGATTCTTGGATTCATGTAGCATGAGGTTTCTACGGCGTAAGCCATTTTTAGCAGCGAAGTTTGCAAATTTCTCAGGTAGATTTTGTTTTTTCAAATATGCGGCTAATTCTTCCCAATCTTCAAATTTCTTCAGATTGTCGCGGTAATAATCTACATAGACAAAGGCATATTGCGAGAGCAACCCGGTGTAGAGGGCTTCTTGTAAATAGGATGTCATGCCAATGGTGTCTGCAGGGATGAAATAATCTGGCATGACGCCACCTCCTCCATAAACAATTCTGCCAATGCGGGTTTTATATTTCTTCCCACTCAGGTGTATACTGTCTTTTGAAAAATATTCTCCGTCTTGTGCGCGTTTAAGTAAATCCATTTGATAATCAGGGTCGCCTCCTTTAACATAAGGTTTCTGCAGGCAACGTCCTGACGGACTGTAATAGCGCGCAATTGTTAGGCGCAGCAAACTTCCATCGGGGAACTGAATGGGTTCTTGTACCAAACCTTTTCCGAATGTACGGCGTCCAATGATGGTGCCGCGGTCGTTATCCTGAATAGCAGCTGTAAAGATCTCACTTGCAGAAGCGGAAACCTCGTCTACGAGGACAATAAGAGGAATTGTTTGATAACTGCCGCGGCCGTCGCTGGTATATTCCGAACGTGGAGATTTACGACCTTGTGTATAAACAATCAGACGATTTTTAGGTAGAAATTCGTTTGCAAGTTGGATGGCAGGAGCCATGTAACCTCCACGGTTTCCACGTAAATCTATAATAAGATTGTGGAATCCTTGTTGATGTAATTTGGCCAAAGCGGCAAGTAATTCAGGATAAGTAGTGTCGCTAAATGTGTTGATGCGGATGTAACCTGTAGTTTCGTCGAACATGTAAGCTGTGTCGATGCTCTTTACGGGGATGCTGCCTCTTACAATGGTGTAATTAATGAGTTTCTTGATGCCTTTACGTTTGATGGACAGTGTTACTTTCGAGTTCTGCGGGCCTTTTAGATGGTTTGTGGCGTAGTCTTGTGTAAGGATTTTCCCTACAAAAGAATTCCCATTGACTTTAACAATTCTGTCGCCGGGTTGCAATCCGATTTCCTCTGATGGACCACCATCCACAACGCGGATAACGCGGGCCGTATCTTGATAAATAGTGAATACGATGCCGATACCTGAGAAACTGCCTTTAAGGCCTTCCATTTCGTTGTCCACGTCTTTGGCACTGATGTAAACAGAGTGGGGATCCAGTTCTCCCAAAATTTTTGGCATGGCTTTTTCTACCAAGTCGCTCAAATCCACTTTGTCTACATATTGGTCATCAATAATGTGGAGCAAGTCATTGAGCTTATTACTGGATGTATTGATGATGTTGAGACGGTTGCCGGTAAAGTGATTAGCATAGAAGCTGCCAATAAGAATGCCAATAATGACACTCACAGATATAATAAGAGGTATAAACCGAGAAGAGTGATTTTTGTTCATTAGTGAAATAATTTGCTACTTAGATTCGCTTTCTTTTTCGTTGTGGTTTTGGGCTTGATTCATATCCAGCATGATGGTAGAAATTTTAGCCTGTTCCAGAAGATTCAAACCGTCGTCGAGGCGATATTTTTCCGCATAGACCACGCGTTTAATACCGGCTTGGATAATGAGTTTGGCGCATTCAATGCATGGGGCGGCGGTTACGTAAAGTGTGGCGTCCTTGCTGCTATTGTGCGATTGAGCTATTTTAGTAATGGCGTTTGCTTCTGCATGCAACACGCAGGGGATGGTGACATTGTGTTCATCCTCGCAGGCGTTGTCGAAGCCGGAAGGGGTTCCATTATATCCGTCACTGATAATCATTTTGTCTTTTACGATCAGAGCACCTACTTTTAAACGGTTGCAGTGAGAATTCTCAGACCAAATTCTAGCCATACGCAAGTAACGCAGATCTAATTTTAGTTGTTTTTCCTCTTCGTAAGTCATGTAGACAATTTATTTGATTGTTTTACTTATACCGTCGCGTTCGAGGAGAGCTTGGATGGATGGTTTGCGTTTCCGAAATTTATGATAGAGTTTTTTAGGATGCTCTGTTGCTCCTTTTTCCAAAATGTTTCGACGAAAACTGTCTGCTGTCTGCGGATTATAAATCCCATTTTCCTTAAACACGGAGAAGGCGTCTGCATCTAGCACTTCGGCCCATTTATAACAATAATAACCTGCGGCATAACCTCCGGTCATAATGTGTTGAAACTGTGTGCTCATGCAGGTTTGTAGTTTTTGGGGGAAAAGTATGGCGCGGCGCCATGCGTGTTTTTCAAACTGAATGATGTCTTCCTCGAGAGGTTGTTCGCGAGTATAGTAAGTCATGTCGAGTAGAGAGAAACTTATTTGGCGCATGCAGGCATAAGCGGCATTAAACGTGCGGCTGTCAATTACTTTTTGAATGAGTTCGTCGGGAAGAGGTTCTCCTGTTTGATAATGGAATGCAAAAGTCTGTAGGAACTCTTTTTCAGTGGCGAAGTTTTCCATAAATTGTGAGGGCAGCTCCACGAAGTCCCAGTAAACATTGGTTCCTGACAAGGATTCGAAACGACATTTACTAAAGATTTCATGCAAGGCATGTCCGAATTCATGAAGGAATGTACCTACTTCTCCTAAGGTGAGAAGAGCGGGTTTTTCTGATGTGGGTTTTGTGAGGTTCATCGTAATCGACACATGCGGTCGCACGTCGGTGCCGTCATCTTTCACATATTGTTCTTGGAAACTGGTCATCCATGCACCGCTTTTCTTACTTTTTCGAGGGAAGAAGTCTGCATAGAGAAGAGCCAGGAAACTGCCGTCGCGGTCATAAATCTCATAAGCTTCAACTTCAGGGTGATAAACGGGTATTCTGCGATTCCGGGAGAAGGTGATGCCGTATAATTTGTTGGCTAATCCGAAAATGCCTTCTTTGACTTTGGATAGCTCAAAATAAGGACGCAACATTTCGGCATCAAGATTAAACTTTTGCAGTTGCAGTTTGTGACTATAATAGCCGAAATCCCACGGCATTAGTTTGAAATCGGGACCTTCTAGTTGACAGGCCATATCTTTAATGGCGTTCATGTCTTTGATGGCCGTCGGTTTGTAGGCATGAATCAATTGGTTCAAAAAAGAATGGACGGTTTTGACATTTTCAGCCATGCGAAGCTGTAAAGCAAAATCGGCAAAGTTTTTATATCCTAGAGTTTGTGCAAAAGAAAGTCTCAGGTTGACCAACTTTTTGACCAAATCCAAATTGTTCTGTTTGTTAGGATGCGTGCAGAGTGTGTTGTAAGCCAGATAAAGTTTCTGTCTCAGGGCGTGATTGTCTGCATAAGTCATAAAAGGAGAGTAGCTGGGTGCTTGGAGTGTAAAAACCCATCCGTCCAGATGTCTGTCTTTTGCTGCTTGGGCTGCCAGTTCTTTTTGGAGATCGGGAAGTCCTTGCAAATCTTCTTCTTGCGTGAGATGCAGCATGAAGGTGTTGGTGTCTTTTAATACGTTTTGTGAAAATTGTAGCGCGCATTGCGACAATTCCAAGGAGATCTGGCGAAGAAGTTTTTTCTTTTCCTCGGGGAGGCCTACGCCTCTTCTCGTAAAACTTTCGTAAGTTTTGTCGAGCAGGGTTTGTTCTTCAGGAGATAAAGTGGGTTTCGAGTCGTAAACGGTTTTGACGCGTTCAAAAAGATCACTATTG
>JAQVXN010000089.1 GCA_028709135.1 Bacteroidaceae bacterium
CGGTGAAATGCACCATCTTTACCAAACAAAGAGGTGCCTCTCTTAAACTGATCTTTTGCCTGAGATAACATCTCTGAATACTCTTCTTGTGTCATTTTGATAACATTTTTATGCTGTTAAAAACAGCGATTAATACTATTTTATTGTATTAACCCATGACACAGTTGAAATGACGTCGTCAATTTTTTTTCCAGCTTTAGAATTGCAATGTATATGCCTATCCCGACTAATTTTGTATTGCTCGTGTTTTTTCATAGCATTTAAACGCATCTTATTACATTGTTTTTCTTAACTTTATGCCCGTTTAATTTAAATACCAAGATGTCTTGTTTACGTTTTAAATTGTTTTTTTTCTCACTGTTTGTTTCTGTTGTTTTGTCCTTCGCACAAACAGTTTGGTATAATCCGCTGTCTTGCGATACTCCGTATGTTTGCGGGAGAGCCTGGAATGCTGAAATTGGAAAAAATTTTTCGCGCATTCCTGATAGATTTCAAAACAAATTGCCAGCTGCTGTTTGGGGATTATCAAAAAATAGTGCCGGCTTATCTATTCGCTTTTGTACAACGTCTCGAAGGTTATCAATTAAATATACATTGAGTATAGATGGTAGTTTATATAGGAATATGACTCCTTTGAATCATTCTGGAATTGATTTATATGCAATGGATGCAGACGGGAATCAATATTGGATAGGTAATAGATTGCAGTATCACTTTGGAAAGCTTCCTACGGATACAATTACATTTGATTTTCCAGAAATAAGTATACCTTGTTTTGAAAATAGGGGATTGGAGTATGAATTGTTTTTACCACCATATAATACAGTAACGTTTTTAAGTATTGGCGTTTCAGCTAATTCCGATTTTAGATTTTGTCATGAATCTGCCGAGCGACCAATAGTTGTTTATGGCTCTTCTATTACTCAAGGTGCATCTCCATCTCGTTCTGGTTTGATGTGGACTAATATTTTGCAGCGTGAAATGGATTATCCCGTAATTAATCTGGGCTTTTCTGGTTCAGCGTTAATGGAACCTGCTGTTTTTGATGCTATAGGAGAAATAAATGCTCGTGCTTTTATTCTTGATCCGATGCCGAATAGTTATAGTCTTGGAGATGAAATTATTAATCGTGCGATAATTGGCGTGAAGAAATTGAGAGAAAAAAGTGATGTTCCTATTCTTCTTGTTGAGAGTGCCGGTCCTGTTGACAGTGTTCTTAATGCGAAAACCTTTAGGGCATATCGTGAAGGTGATGCTAAATTTCATCAAGCCTATCTTCAACTTAAATCTCAGGGTTTGAAAAATTTGTTTTACATGTCTTTTAAAGATATTGGATTGACAAAGGACGCTATGATTGATGGAATACATCCAAATGATATTGGAAATCTGGAATATGCAGAAGCGTATGAAAAAAAAATAAAGGAAATGTTCCCTGAAGATATGGCTAACAAGCGTTATCCTCCTTTACGTCAGCGTCGAGATGGGGTTTATGAGTGGTTGCCGCGCCATAATGAGGTAATACGTCTTAATCACACTACTAATCCCGAAATTTTAATGATTGGGAATTCTATTACACATTTTTGGGGAGGAAAACCTTATTCAAATAATTACGGAGGAAATACGTGGAATAAATTTTTTGGAAAACGTCGTGTTATCAATATGGGATTTGGTTGGGACCGTATTGAGAATGTTTTTTGGCGAATTTTTCATGGGGAATTAGAAGGTTGCCATCCTAAACATATTTGTTTGTTAATAGGTGTAAATAATATCAGTCACAATGATAGTGAAGAAGATGTTTCAGATGGCGTTGTTGCTTTAGCAAAGCTAATACGAGAACGTCAACCACAGGCAAAACTGCATGTTATTAAAATTTATCCCGCAAAGAATAAAGAAGATATTATTAACCGTACTAATAATTTGATTGCACAAAAATTAGTTCGTGACGATCATACAGATTTGGTTGATTTAACTTCTTTCCTGACATTGCATGATGGCAGTGGAAGAATCGATGAATCCCTTTTTAGAGAAGGTTTACATCCAAATGAAAAAGGCTATGCTGAAATTGCAAGAGGTTTGAAAAAATATCTGAAGTAGAATATTTGTTGCTTGTTTATTGGAAGATGCCTAAAACTATATATACCTTTCAATGACAATATTTTTATTGCCAAAGAAAGGTATATTAAGAATGTAATTTTTACTTGTAGAAGAACTCAAAAAATGACAAATATTTTATTTAAGAGGAATGAAAAGAGTCCTTAAATAAGATCTAGCCTAATTTTTTATAGCCATATACGGCTTGCTTTCCTAATTCTTCTTCAATCCTTATAAGTTGATTGTATTTTGCCATACGATCAGTACGACTCATGGATCCTGTTTTAATTTGTCCGGAATTGGTTGCGACTGCAATATCTGCAATGGTGGTATCTTCTGTTTCTCCTGAACGGTGTGAAGTTACTGTGGTATAGCCATGTCGATGAGCCATTTCGATTGCATCAAGGGTTTCAGATAGCGAACCTATTTGATTAACTTTGATAAGTATTGAATTCGCTGCACCACAACGAATTCCTTTTTCTAGAAATTTTACATTTGTAACGAAGAGATCATCACCTACAAGCTGACATTTATGACCTAGAGTACGGGTCATTTTTGCCCAGCCGTCCCAATCATTTTCGTCAAGTCCGTCTTCGATGGAGTCAATAGGGTAGCTTTCTATTAGTTGCCCAAGGTATTCAATCTGTTCGTCATCAGAAAGTTTTCTACCATTTGGATCTTTTGGCATGCCATTACTGAGTTGTTTGTAATTGTAAAAGAATTTGCCGTTTTCATTGACAGAAAATTCACTTGCAGCACAATCTATGGCGATAGTAACGTCTTTGCCTGGAGTATATCCTGCTTGTTCGATAGCTTTTACAATACTTTTTAATGCATCTTCAATTCCGTCAAGTTTCGGAGCAAAACCGCCTTCATCTCCTACAGCGGTGCTTAAATGGCGATCTTTTAGTAATTTTTGTAAAGAGTGAAATATTTCAGCTCCCATTCTAATAGCTTCTTTTTCAGAAGAAGCGCCAATAGGCCGAATCATAAATTCTTGAAAAGCTATAGGAGCGTCGCTGTGAGCTCCCCCATTAATAATATTCATCATCGGAATCGGCATTACATAAGTATTAATTCCTCCTATATATCTGTATAGGGGCAATTTAAGATAATTAGCTGCTGCATGAGCAACTGCTAGCGAAACGCCCAATATGGCATTTGCTCCAAGTTTTGATTTTGTCGTTGTTCCATCCAAATGGATCATTTTAAGATCAATGGCGCGCTGTTCCAAAGTAGACATGCCAACGATTGCTGGTGCAATTATCTGATTGACATTCTTCACAGCCTGTAAAACACCTTTACCGCCAAAACGCGTTTTATCGTTATCGCGTAACTCCAGAGCTTCATTTTCTCCTGTTGATGCACCTGAAGGTACAGAGGCCCTTCCTATGGTGCCTGACTCCAGCAATACTTCAACTTCAACTGTAGGATTCCCTCTTGAATCAAGAATCTCTCTTGCATGAATTTTTTTAATAATCATAATCGTATTATTTATGTTGTGAAACAAAAGCTTTTTTGATCGTGAAGGTAGTAATTATGTTGAAATCCAAGTAGGATGAAAAAGCGTGACATTCTTGGGTTTAAACACTGCCTTGATGACTAACTCCAATTTTGAACGCGAAATCAAATAATTTTCACATTCTCGATTCATTACCAATTCATGATGTTCGTATAACCGAATATCTTGTTCCCTTTTTGCAGAGTATTTTATTTTTGCGCAAGTTAGATACTTTTACTGATAACGACAAATTTTTTGGACCATTTTTTAGTACTACAAAAAATAAAGTGAGTGCCGAATGATACTAGCAAAAGAAAAACAGAAAGAACTGCTTTTGTATGAAGAAAACAAGAGACAAATCAAAATAAAATAACCCCGAAAGCTTTTGTCTACTTTCGGGGCTATCTTATTTTGATACAATTGCTTCTATGAGAGTAACTAATAATTAAATTTCCCAACCAAGTGCACTGGCACCAAGAACTGCAGCTTCTGAGCCTTTTAAACCTGAAATTAGTAATTTCGCATGTCCTTTAAAAGAAGAGAGTATGTTTTCATCATATGCTCTCTGAAGGGGCTTCATCAGCAAATCACCTGCTTTTGTCAATCCACCAAAGAATACAAAAGCTTCAGGACTTGAAAAAATAGCAAAGTTTGCGCAGGCATCCCCAAGTAGTTTCCCCGTGTATTCGTAAATTTCTTTTGCAATTTCGTCTCCTTTTCCAGCTGCTATAGAAACATCTAGAGAGGTGAGATCTTTAGGATTTATTTCACGGAGCAAGCTGGGACGATCAGATTTTTCTAGTAATTCACGAGCTGTGCGTGCTACACCTGTTGCAGAACAATAAGCTTCCAAGCAACCTTTGCGCCCACAACCACAAAGGCGTGCATTTTCTGTGCGATCAATAGTGAGGTGCCCCAATTCTCCGGCAAAACCGTCGCTACCATAAACTAATTGCCCATTAACAACGATCCCGCTGCCAACACCCGTGCCAAGAGTAATCATGATAAAATCTTTCATGCCACGTGCTACGCCATAGGTCATTTCTCCTACTGCTGCTGCATTGGCATCGTTTGTTAATGCTACGGGTACTCCAAGTTTATCTTCAAACATACGAGCCAATGGAACGGAACCTTTCCACAGTAGGTTCGCTGCATTTTCAATTGTTCCGGTGTAATAATTGCCATTAGGTGCACCGATACCCATACCTTTTATTTTGTCAATGCCTCCAGCTACATCAATGATGGGCTGCATAGCTTCTACCCCTGCCTGAACATAATCCTTTACGTCTGGATATGCCTGGGTTTTAATGGCTGTTGAGCCTTTGATTTCTCCACGTGCGTCAACAATTCCAAATACAGAATTTGTTCCGCCTAAATCGAGCCCGATAACGTAGGGCTTTGCTATTTTATCCATGATAACTATGTGTTTATGTGTTTTTACTTTGTGGCAACAAAGATAGTGCATGTTGAGCAAAAAGCAAAATAAAAAGTTGAAAAGAATAAAATGTAAGTGCTGATTTTAGATTGAAGGCGCATTTTACTTTTTTTAAAAAGGGGCCTTTCTCCTTAATTTTGTACGCACTTTGTGGATGTCATTTTAGCTATGTTGTCTAATAGATAGAGTACTTCTGTATTTGCATCGAAACCATACCTTTTGTAGTCTTGATACGTTGGCATTAGGTCTGGATAGAATATTTTAGCGCGTTTGTTGTTGACCGGTAGAAATATTTGCATGCTGTTCGATATACTTCCAAACAGGTGAGTATAAGGTAGGCAGAAAGGCGTATTCTCCATATAAGTGTTAGGAGATTGGCTGCTTGGAACGCCTACGATGGTAGCTCCCATTCGCCAAAGGAAAAATGCATAGTGGAAAGCGGCACTAAAAGTACCTGGGTCAGTTATAACGTATATATGTTGCGGATGATATAGGGGTTTACCTCTCAATTTTGTGAGTAGTGGACGAGATGCACTCATACAATTTTGAATAAATTTTTTTCGCAAACTATCTGTAGAATGATTAACAGAGTACTTGTCTACTTCGGAAATATAATCTCCTATTTTATAATGGGTACCTTGTTGTCGATTGAATTCATCCAGAGTCATATGAATTTTCTGCAGATATAGCGGCGAAATGAGACGGTCGAATTCAGTATTCATGTTTTTTGTTATATAATTGTCACCAAACATCATTAAGAGTGAGGGAAGTACAATTGGTGTCCATCCCCCTCCATTATTTCGAAGGTCGACGATCAGATATTCAGATCTATATTTCTTCATCTGATTAAGCATTTGGGCAAATACTTCGGAAAATGAGGGTATACCTGCTATTGCTTTTATTATGTCGCATGGCATACTTTTCTTTAAATTATATTTATAATAGTTTTTAATGTCGTCGTAGGCTCCGTTCCATTTGTGTTCCCAACAATACTCGTAATTTTCACGTGCCATTATTTCGCTGATGCGCATGATCATTACATGTTTCTCTTTATCAGCAAATTGATAACTGAGGTTTTTGGCTGGTGATTTTTCGCTAGCGGGAGTAAACGTAATGGGAATATTTTTGAGTGAATCGCTGTTTACAAGAGGTAACGAAAGGATAACCGATTTGTTATCAGGCGTGTGTAAAGAGTAACGAATGGAGTTTGTAAATTTGGTGCCAAGCTGACGTAATAGGTTCTCCTGGTTTGCTTGCCAACAGAGGTCATTATAACTACCATATATATTTTCGCACGGATATAAATATTCCATACGTTTCAGTAGTTCTGTTACGGCCATGCCATTAATACTGTCTAGTCTAGCTCCTAACAAATCTTTATGGCTTGTGCTTATTCCGTCAACGATCAATCCGTCTGGAATTACTCTGAATGCGATGCGCTGGGCATAACGCTCGCTATGGGCACTTTTCATAGATTGTTGTAGTGTTGTATGTCCGTCGTGAATGTTAGAAAGAAAAGTATTTACTTTATTTACAAAAGTTGTTTCTGTATAAGGGCTTTTTTGCAAATCATCCAAAACATTGTTGGCTGCTTTGTAAAAAAAAACTTTCCCTCCAAAGCCACTATAGGGGTCTGGATGAGTAGATTCCAGTAAATGAACAAGGTAACTGAAGTCAGATGCTAACGAATCTTTGTTGAGCGTTGTTTGTGCGTTTGAAGTAAGGGCCAATAAACCGATTACAAATGAAAGACAGATAGATTTCATTTTAATAGAATAATTGTTTGGGTATCTATAGGATAATCGTGCTAGTAAGCTATTTGTTTTTTTGTAAGACATATTTCAGAAGCAAAATTAGATAAATTTGATAGATAATAATACCATTATCAAAATAAATTTTGTTGTAAATAGAAGCCTCAGATCATCAATTCTCTGACAACAGCATATCCAGGCAGAATAAAGGCTATTTGAGAATTCTTAGTTTGCAACAAAAAGAATAAAAGATTTTCTTTTTAGATTGCTACCTTACCTCTCAATATTTAAGGACGAAATATACTTTATTTACATTTAGAGTGTTTAGCAAATAGGAGTATATCTAGATGTGATAATTTGGAATTATATTCTTTTTGTCATTTTTCAGTCAGAAAAAAGGAAATCTTTTTCTTTGTGTCATAAAAAAGTGCGAATTTTGCACCCGTATGTTTGGAATCGAACCAGTAAGTACTGTAGAATTGGTATTTAAGAGCCTGTTTGTAGGTGTAGTTGCTTCTGCGCCGACCGGTCCGGTGGGAATTCTTTGCATTCAGCGCACTTT
>JAQVXN010000090.1 GCA_028709135.1 Bacteroidaceae bacterium
GCTGCGACTGCGGAGAACAACTGCACAAAGCCATGAAAATGATTGACGAAGCCGGGAAAGGAGCCATTGTCTATCTGAATCAGGAAGGCCGCGGCATCGGTCTCATGGCCAAAATAGCGGCCTACAAACTTCAGGAAGAAGGCTACGACACCGTCGACGCAAACATTCATCTTGGTTACAACCCCGATGAACGCGACTATGGCATAGGAGCTCAAATATTGCGCGAAATAGGTATTCGTAAAATGCGACTCCTCTCCAATAATCCGGTAAAACACGCCGGACTAGAAGGATTCGGGTTACAAATTGTTGAAAACGTACCTATAGAAATTACACCTAACGAATATAACGAGCGCTACCTGCGCACAAAAAAGGAACGTATGGGGCACACCTTGCACTTTAACATATAATGGCATAATTAAGGTCCAAAAACTTCCTGACACACTACCAGTTTACAAAAAAAATGTGTAAGTTTGCGCTGTATTCAGGCATGTTTTCAAGTTTGTTGGCCTGATATTTGTTTTACTACTTGTATGACTAAAAAAACGAACAAAAATTATGATAGAGAAAAACAACTATACGGATTATGAAGAAGTGAGCGCATCCTCCTATAATCCCACCAAAACGCAAGGTGCGTTTGGTATCTTGATGCGCAAAGTTTATGTTTGGATGTCCTTGGCACTTGTTGTGACAGGCCTAACCGCACTTTTCGTAGCAAACAACTACAACGCCATGACTTTCATGACGGGCGGGATGTTCTGGGGACTTGCCATTGCTGAAATTGCACTTGTTCTGATTATTTCAGCAGGCATCAACCGGCTGTCATTCGCAACAGCAGGACTGCTGTTCATCGCATATTCCGTATTGAACGGCCTCACCATGTCGTTTATCTTTCAGGTATACACACAGAGTTCCATTGCATCCACATTCTTCATCACAGCCGGCACGTTCGCAGCTATGAGCATAGTAGGCTTTGTTACAAAAAAAGATATGACCGGCATCGGAAAATTTCTCTTCATGGCTCTCATTGGCCTGATCATCGCCAGCGTCGTCAATATGTTCATGCAAAGTTCCGCCATCTACTGGATTACGAGTTTTGCCGGAGTACTCATTTTTGTAGGACTCACAGCATGGGATACCCAGAGAATCAAACAAATGTTTCTGGCGTATGGCAATGATGTCAACGAGCAAACACAGAAATTAGCTTTATTAGGCAGTTTGGAACTTTATCTGGATTTCATCAACCTCTTCCTCTACCTGTTACGTTTTTTGGGAAACAGAAACAATTAACTCACCTATAATAAAATAACCATATGAACAATTTATCCCAGCGACTGAACCGGCTTCAGCCATCAGCAACGCTCGCCATGTCACAAAAGAGCAATGAAATGAAAGCTCGTGGCATTGACATCATCAATATGAGCATTGGAGAGCCTGATTTCAATACGCCGGAACCTATTAAAGAGGCCGCCAAGAAGGCCATCGACGATAATTATTCCCACTATTCTCCTGTTCCGGGCTATCCCGTTCTGCGCAACGCCATTGTAGACAAACTAAAACGTGAAAACGACTTGGACTACACTCCGGCACAAATTCTTTGCTCCAATGGAGCCAAGCAGAGTGTATGCAATACCCTGATGGCCCTCATCAATGATGAAGACGAAGTCATCATTCCGGCACCATATTGGGTCAGCTATCCGCAAATGGTAAAATTGGCAGGCGGAAATCCCATTTCAATAGAAGCAACGATAGAACAAGACTTCAAAATAACCCCGGCACAATTGGAAGCAGCTATCACGCCGCGCACGAAGGCACTCATTTTGTGCTCACCAAGTAATCCTACCGGCTCCGTATACAGTTTCGAAGAACTCACAGGTCTTGCAGAAGTTTTAAAGAAATATCCTGAAATCATCGTTCTTTCAGACGAGATTTATGAACATATCAACTATACCGGACGTCATGCCAGCATCGCACAGGTTCCGGGAATGAAAGACAACACCGTCATTATTAACGGCGTTTCAAAAGCCTACGCCATGACAGGATGGCGTATTGGTTTCATAGCAGCTCCAGAATGGATTGTAAAAGGCTGCAACAAACTACAAGGACAATACACCAGTGGCCCGTGCAGCGTAAGTCAAATTGCTGCTGCGGCGGCTTTTGCCGGTGACCAGCAATGTGTAGAAAAGATGCGTCAAGCCTTTGAACACCGCAAAGACCTCATCGTCAGCCTCGCAAAAGATATTCCAGGATTTGAAGTGAATATGCCTGATGGTGCTTTCTACATCTTTCCGAAAGTTAGCAGCTATTTTGGTAAGAGTTATGAAACTCGCACCATTCAAACAAGTACCGATTTTGCTATGTTTCTGCTAGAAGTTGCTCATGTGGCAAGTGTTGGTGGCGATGACTTTGGGAGTCCCGATTGCATCCGTCTGAGTTATGCAACAAGCGAAGAAAATATTCGTGAAGCCATGAAACGCATTCGCGAAACTGTTGCCCATCTGAAATGATATAGCTGTTTCAGTTATTATAAATAATTTATGAGGCGGAAAGCATATCAATATTGCTTTCCGCCTCTTTTTGCAATTTCTTTCAACACCATAAAAAAAGGCACCGGACTAAGCCGATGCCAGAATTTTCAAAATTCAATTTTTGCAAGATTATGCACCCGGAGCAATTGCACCTGAAGGGCAAACATCGGCACAAGTGCCACAATCAACACATGCATCAGGGTCAATAGAATATTTCTCACCTTCAGAAATAGCACCTGAAGGGCATTCGCTGATACAGGATCCGCAAGCAACACAATCGTCACTAATTACATAAGCCATGTTCCTAATTTTTAAATGTTAAACGGACTGCAAAGATAATCATTTTTTGTGTACTGTCTCTCCTTTTTACGTCTTTTTGGAAAAAAACTTCAGGAAGTCAAATAAAGCTGTTTTATGACAAAAATGTCCGAGCTGCAACAGGCATTAAAAATGAAAATAAAAAGAATATTTTGTACTTTTGCTTTTTGAATCAGTTGTTAAATAGAAAAATGATACCAGATTTAATCTTTCACAAAGAAGCAGGATTTGAACTTTGCGACTTCAATAATCCCACCCACTGCGAGTCTCTCTGCAATTTACTAAATATGTATATGGCCGATCCGATGGGCAATTATCCCCAGCACGATGAGAAGGAAAACAAAAAATTTGTTGAGGACATGAAAAAGCACCCCACCAGCATTACTTTATTTATTGTATCTGATAACAAAGCTGTAGGCATTATCAATGCTTTTATGAATTATTCCACATTTAGATTAAGACCTTTTATAAATGTTCACGACGTTTTTGTTATGCCTGCATACCGTGGACGGGGCCTCAGTCGGCGTCTCATCTCAAAAATAAAAGAAATTGCCCGCGACAACGGCTGTTGCAAAGTGACCCTGGAAGTGCGCCACGACAATATCCCGGCACAACGCTGTTACACTTCCGAAGGATTTAAAGACGACGTGCCGCCCATGTTTTATTGGGAAAGCATTTTGTAAGCGCATTTTTAATTTGAAGAAAAGAAATCGCATTTATATCCCTCTATCCTTTTTGCTCGCTGCCATACTAAAGATTAAAAAAATGCGTTATTGAAGTGATGAATTCTTGCGAGTACTCTTTTCGGAAACTGCTTTGGCAGCGATGCGTGATAATTGTTTTGTTTCTTACTGGCATTATTTATGCACGAGGTCAAGAAATAAAATTACAAAACAGGCCCTACATGGACCTGCGGACTTTTCATTATGGTTTTATGATTGGTCTGCACGAAGAAAGTCTCCATTTGAAAAACAATGGGCTTATCGACCCGCAGACAGGAAGTCAGTGGCTTGCCTGTAACGATCGTTATGACCCCGGATTTACAGTAGGAATTTTGGGAGAATGGAGATTAGACAAATATTTTTCACTACGCATACTCCCCACTATGTTTTTCGGTAGTAAACACGTTACTTTTCGTGATCAGAAAACTGGCAATAAACAATATCAGGACATCAAATCCACTTACATCGCCTTGCCCGCCGACATCAAATTCAGTGCTCCACGTTTTAACAATTATCGCCCTTATTTTCTGACAGGAATAGACTTGATGTACGATCTCACAACAAGAGATAATGGAAATTTAAAATTAAAACCTTTCAACAGCTTTTTTGAAGTCGGTTTCGGTTGCGACTACTATCTTCCGTTCTTTAAACTCATTCCAGAACTCAAATTCTGCTTCGGTTTGAATAATATTTTGGAAAAAGATCGTCGCGACCTGCAAGATAAAACAAAAAACATCTTTACGCAATCTATCGACAACGCGCATACAAATATGATTGTACTGACACTTTATTTTGAATAGTCAATAAGCTTCTCGATATTTGGATTCGTCCTTATCTCCGAGCATACTCAGATAAGAAACATAACGCGAAAGAGCTATTTCGCCTTTCTCCACAGCTTCGCGCACAGCGCAACCAGGTTCTTCCTGATGCAGACAATCCGAATAACGACAGGACCCACCTATTTTAAATATTTCTCTAAAATAGCTGGAAATTTCCGTCTTTTCAAAATCAAAAGTTCCAAAACCTTTCACTCCGGGAATATCAATGACACCTCCGCCACAGGGCAATTCGAAAAGTTCACTAAATGTTGTAGTATGCAACCCCGCATCGTGCGCCTCTGAGATAGGAGCCGTACGCACGTGGGCCGAAGGTACCAAATAATTAAGCAGCGCCGACTTACCCACACCGGAATGACCGGCAATCAACGTAATCTTTTGATGCAGCAAATCCTGTAGAAAATCTAATCCCGTTCGTTTCTCTACCGAAATTATAAAACAAGCATAACCCAAAGAAGAATAAAGCGTGGAAAGTTTTTCAACTTCTGCGCGCTCTTCTTCATCATAAAGGTCCGCCTTATTAAAAAGGAGCACTACCGGAATGCGATAGGCTTCTGCAGAAGCTAGGAAACGATCTATAAAAGTAGTTGAAGTTTCCGGATGATGCAATGTAACAATAAGCAGAACCATATCCACGTTTGCTGCAAGAATATGGCTCTGCTTAGAGAGGTTAGAAGCCTTGCGGATAATGTAATTCCGTCTATCTTCTATTTCTGAAATAAAAGCTGTACCTTCTTTGTTTGTGTTGAAAACAACATAATCTCCCACCGCAATGGGATTTGTACTGCGAATACCGCGGAGACGAAAGTTTCCTTTTATTTTACAAGGAATCAAAGTCTCGTCACTGCCACGTACAATATACCAGCTACCGGTATTCTTGACAACAAGTCCACGCATTCAGACAGTCATCAATTCTTTGTCCTTCTTGGCCAGGATATCATCAATCAATTTCATAAAGCGGTCATGCAATTTTTGCAAATCTGCTTCTGCATCTTTTTCGTTATCCTCGCTCAAACCGTCTTTTATGGCTTTTTTCAATTTTTCAATGCCATCACGACGCACATTGCGAATACTGATTTTTGCAGTTTCGCCGGCCTTGCCACACTGCTTGGCAATTTGTCTGCGACGTTCCTCTGTCAACGGAGGAATGCCCAAACGAATAATTTCTCCGTTATTTTCAGGTGTAATACCAACTTCAGAATCCATAATGGCTTTTTCTATCACTTTAAACATGCTCTTATCCCATGGTTTTATGGCAATGGTATGAGAATCTGGCGTTGTAATAGCCGAAACATTATTTAGAGCAACCATCGTGCCGTATGAATTTACACGGATCGCATCCAGAATATGGATATTAGCACGACCAGCCCGAATATGAGAAAGCTCATCTTCCAGATACATCGTGGACATTTCCATCTTTTCTTCACAGTCTTTCAGACATTTCTTTACGTCGAACATATCTCTTTTGTTTTTGATTTATTTTCAATAAAAAGAATTTGAACAAAAGTAAGTAAATCCAGTTTATTAGCCAAACTTTGGCAAAAAAATTTATTGGAAAATCTCTTTGAAAAAGAATTTGCCGTTGCTATTAAAAACCATCTCTGTATTGTCTTTTCCATAAAAAAAGGAAGGATACATCATTCTGTATTCTTCCTTTGCTTATCGAATCCAAAAGTTTTATTCATCATAATCTGCTTCCAATATCACGATTTGAAGTACATCTTCCTTTTGAAAGGGACCGCATTTTTCTTTTTCAGCAGCATGAAGCACATATTCGGCAACTTTTTCTTCGTCAATTTCCAACGTTTCCCCTTTTGCTGGAACCACATCGAACACTCCGCTCGTGGCATAGTATTCGATTATTTTGTCTAAAATGAACTGCATGTCCGCATCCGAGAATTTCACAGTCACATCTGCTGGTAAATGAGTACGGAAATAAGCGATTTCACGTGCATCATCAGCAGCATCCTGCAACAATTCTTCTTCAAATGAAGCCATTTTCTTTAGAGCAATTTTTCCATTTTAGCTTCAACGTCATTCGCAGGAATTGCGCCAACAGTTTTATCTACCACCTGTCCGTCCTTAAAGAACAGGATCGTTGGGATATTACGAATGCCAAACTGAGAAGTAATTTCAGGATTCTCGTCAACATCTACCTTGCCGACAATAATCCGGCCATCATATTTCTTCCCAAGCTCCTCAATAATAGGAGCCATTTTTTTGCAAGGACCGCACCATGTAGCAGAAAAATCTATCATCATGGGCTTGTTCTGAGATGCATACTCAGAATAATTTTCATCTGTGATTACTATTTCCATAACTATATTATTATGATTTATTGTTTTGTTTCTAAGGCAAACGCCGTGCCATTTCTTTCCAATTCTTAATTGTCAATTCATTTCTCTTTACCATTGCAAAATAACATAATTTTTTCCATTTTGCACCTCTCATACGCATTTATTTCTTGTGAAAAATACTTATTCAATTAATTTGATAGTGCAATTCTGGACAATTATCCAAGAAGTGTATCACCTCACTGCACACGTCCACACTCATAGCAGAAGCTTTCAAATTAACATGGCCTTGAGATGACTCATCATAAAGATTTAAGAACAACGTAGATTTGCCCTGATGGTTTTGCAGGCACTCCAGCAAGTCATGACAAGTTATATCGTCCATGTCACTCACTTTGGCTGAAATCGTTAGTTTGGAAATATCTTTTTCTTTAACGTCAGCAAGATATTCCACGCCGCCGATTTTAAATTCAAAACGAGACGGATCCCAAGGTGGCGTTTGCACACTGCCTGAAATATAGACCGCATTCCCTTCACTAAAATAATTTTGAAACGAACTCCAGTCTTTTCCGAAGAGCGCCAATTCGCCCTGACCGCTATAATCCTCCATTTTCACGATG
>JAQVXN010000091.1 GCA_028709135.1 Bacteroidaceae bacterium
AACTGAATAACATCGCCATTGTCATGTTCTTCAATAATAGTACCCTCGTGTATGGAACCTACAGTAAATACAGTTTCAAATACATCCCAAGGATTCTCTTCACACTGTTTGTGGCCCAAGCTCAAACGGCGATTTTCTTTATCAATTTCCAAAACAACAACTTCGATATCAGCACCAATTTGAGTAATCTCAGAAGGGTGCTTAATTTTCTTTGTCCAGCTAAGATCACTGATATGAATCAGGCCGTCAACGCCCTCTTCCAACTCAACGAAAACGCCGAAGTTTGTAAAGTTACGCACTTTAGCTGTATGTTTGCTACCAACAGGATAAATGGTTTCAATATTCTGCCATGGATCGTCCTTAAGTTGTTTGATGCCGAGAGACATTTTGCGTTCTGTACGGTCCAAGGTCAACACGACAGCTTCCACTTCGTCTCCTACTTTCATAAAGTCCTGCGCACTGCGCAAATGTGAACTCCAACTCATTTCGGATACATGAATTAAACCTTCTACACCCGGTGCAATTTCTACAAATGCGCCGTAATCGGTCATCACAACAACTTTACCTTTCACTTTGTCACCAACTTTAAGGTCAGGATCAAGTGCATCCCATGGATGCGGGGTCAGTTGTTTCAAACCGAGGGCAATACGTTTCTTCTCATCATCGAAGTCAAGAATAACGACATTCAGTTTATCATCAAGATGTACAATCTCGTGCGGATCATTCACGCGACCCCAGCTCAAATCTGTAATATGAATCAGACCATCAACACCGCCAAGGTCAATAAATACACCGTAAGAAGTGATATTTTTAACGGTACCTTCAAGCACCTGACCTTTTTCCAACTTGCTGATAATTTCTTTCTTCTGAGCTTCAAGTTCTGCTTCTATCAAAGCTTTATGAGAAACAACGACGTTCTTAAATTCCTGATTAATTTTAATAACTTGGAATTCCATCGTTTTACCTACGAAGATATCATAATCGCGAATAGGTTTCACGTCAATTTGAGATCCAGGCAAGAAAGCCTCAATTCCAAATACATCTACAATCATACCGCCTTTGGTACGATATTTGATAAAACCTTTTACAATTTCTTTTGTTTCGAGTGCGTTGTTTATCTTGTCCCAGCCTTGCTTTGCGCGCGCTTTTTTATGTGAAAGCAACAACTGGCCTTTTTTGTCTTCTTCTTTTTCAATATAAACCTCCACTTTGTCACCTACTTTCAGGTCGGGATTATAGCGGAATTCATTAGCAGAAATCACACCGTCGCTCTTGTAACCTATGTCAACCAGCACTTCGCGCTTGTTAATGGCATTCACGGTACCTTCTACTACTTCGTGTTCTGTAATCTGGTTCAGGGTATTGCCATAGGCTTTTTCCTGTTCGTCTTTTGTTTGTTCGGCTTTTGCGTCACCTCCTTCATATGAATCCCAATCGAATTCATCTAAAGGCTTTACTTGGTTTAAATCGTTCATTAAATTGGTTTGTTAAAATGTTACGTTAAAAGGGTTAAACATATAGTTGATTCATAAAATCGCGTGCAAATTTACGATTAATATTTGAGATATAATGATTTTTATACCATATCTTTTTAAGATAAAACCAACGCAGATTCCATAATAAATGTGTAATTTCGCCACCGAAAGTTTAGAAATTTCAATATGAAACATTTTAAAATCAGTAGACTTATAGTTTTGACTGTAATTCTTTTCATGAGTGGGTGTAATCAGAAGCCGGTACGTCAAGCTGCTCCTGCCGTGAAAGATTCTGTTGAGGAGGAAAAGCCTCGTATGGAGGAGAAAGATTCTACACTTTATGGCGTTGCCGGTGATTTCGGAATGAGTTCATTCTGTATTATCACAGACAAAGGAGATACAGTTCTTGTTACACGCGATTCGGAGAGTGGAAAAGACGGTATCATTTATGGCGACGCACAACCTGGCGACCGCTATAGTTTAATTACCTGTGATCATGGAGAAGCCCTTTCCAGTGCAATAAACCTCACTCAGTTGGAGCGTTTTACAAAAAATTACAAAATTATGAACGGGCATCTCATTCTTGATCCTACTTCTACACCCGACACTGTTCGCATTAAGTTTTTGAACAATGATTCCTTAATTGTAGCCAGTCCTTCTAAAGGAGTCCAAAAATTTACTACAAAACATAAAAGAAGACATCCCATTAAAATAGAAAATTCTATGAACTAAGTTTATAGACTATTTTTGTAAATTGCGTTTAAGAGGCCGTACTTTCACAATAGGACGATTGTTTCTTGCAAAAAGATTCCTTTTCATTTTGCTCTTTTAAGCGTTTACATTAACTTTGCTTCTCAATTAAAACACTTAAGGATGACAGTACAAGGAAAAGTAGATTGCTTCCTGCTCCATGAAAACTTAGACGATACACTGAAAACTATTCAGGGACTTGGATTGCAATCGGACATCAACCATATTTATTTGTTGGCTGCGCAGAATGCCGACATTAAACAGTTACCGGAGAACACCACTTTATTAAGTGTTGAATCTCCGGTTTCTACTGCAATGTATCTCAAAATGGCAACAATGGCAGAAGCTCCTTACGTGCTACTTTGTCTGAAAACGACACCAATAACTGCAGGTGCGCGGGCCATTGATCGTTTTTTGGAAGTTGCGAACGATGCCGGAGCTGCATGGGTCTATGCCGACCATTACTCCGTTGAGAAAGGAGAAACAAAGGCTCATCCTCTCATTGATTATCAGGAAGGTAGTTTGCGTGATGATTTTGATTTTGGTTCCTTAATATTTCTCGATACAAAAATTCTTCGTCAGTATGCTGCTTCTGCTCCTAAAGAGAGACCCTACGGAGGGCTCTATGATTTCAGGCTATTTGTAAGTCGGGAAGGTCTTATTTTTCATTTAAATGAGATGCTCTATACCGAAGAGGAAAGCGATCTGCGTACCACGGGAGAGAAAAATTTTGATTACGTCAACCCTGCACAACGCGGTGTACAAAAAGAGATGGAAGATATTTGTACGGATCATTTGAAACATATTGGAGCATTCCTCTCTTCCGACGAATTCGACGACGTGGACTTTGATAAAGAGGATTTTCGCTATGAAGCCTCAGTGATCATCCCTGTACGCAATAGAGAGCGTACTGTTGGCGATGCAATCGAAAGCGCGTTAAACCAACAATGTACCTTTGATTTTAATGTCATTGTAATTAACAATCACTCCACAGACGGCACAGCTACAGAAATAGACAAATTCAAAGACAATCCGCGTGTTATTCATCTGGTGCCGGAACGTAAGGATTTGGGTATAGGCGGATGCTGGGATTATGCTGTATGTAGCCCCTATTGCGGAAAATTTGCCGTACAATTGGATTCCGATGACATTTATAGTGATGCAAACACTTTACAGCGCATCATTGATGCGTTTTACGAACAACATGCAGCCATGGTCATCGGTTCTTACGAACTAGTCGACATGCAACTCCATACACTGCCACCAGGAAAAATTGATCACCACGAATGGACTGATGCCAATGGGCGCAATAATGCCTTACGCATTAATGGACTCGGAGCACCGCGAGCTTTCTATACTCCATTGTTACGTCAGATAGGTTTTCCCAACACCAGTTACGGAGAAGATTATGCCTTGGGACTTGTCTTTTCTCGCAATTACCGCATCGGGCGTATTTTTGATGTACTTTATTTATGTCGTCGTTGGGAAGGCAATTCCGATGCCGCTCTTTCCATCGAAAAGCAAAACAAAAATAATCTTTATAAGGACAGATTACGCACGCTCGAAGTACGTGCTCGTAAACAGTTGAATACTTCATGGAGCCATCAACTCTCAGAACCAGAGGTACTGGCTTTTTTTGAACGTCAGCGGAGTGAATGGGCAGCTGTCGACAAGCGTTTTAAAGATTTGAAACAGGTAGAAATTAAAAATTTCGAAATTGATGGAGTGAAACTTTCAGCACAGTTTAATCCTGCTCGTATAGTTTCCACTGGAGCCAATGTTGATCCCCAAACCATCAAACAGCGTCCATGTTTCCTCTGTCGCCACAATCAACCTGTAGAACAGCTTCACCTCGACACCTTGGATAAGTATCAATTGTGTGTAAACCCTTTTCCCATTCTTCCGTACCACTTCACTTTACCCACACGGCGCCATGTGCCTCAACTGGCACGGCCTCTGTTTGACACCTTTTGCCATCTGGCCATGACGTTACCGTCTTTTGTCATTTTCTATAACGGTGCGCAATGCGGTGCTTCCGCTCCAGACCATGCCCATTTGCAATTGGGTGCAAAGGGACAGATTCCTTTACAGCGTGATTGGAGCCAATACGAACACAATCTCGTGAAAATTTATCCACTAACTATGTCGGAAGAGAACAGTTTGTCTAATGACAAACGAACTGAAATTGGAACTGGCATTTTTCTTTTACGCACATTTGTCTATCCCTTATTCATTCTCAAGATCACAGAAAATGAAGGTCGTTCTTTTCTCTTTGAAAAGCTGTTGAAAGCATTACCCATATTCAAGGGTGAAAACGAACCCAGATTTAATCTTCTGGCTTGGAGACAACGTAAAGGAGGCTCTCCCGAAGACGAACTCATTGTAGCTGTCATTCCACGTCAGAAATTGCGTCCCGAATGCTATTTTAAGAAAGGAGAAGATCAATTTCTCATTAGCCCGGGAAGCGTAGACATTGGAGGCTTGGTGATCACACCGCGCCGTGAGGATTTTGATCGCATATCAGGTGAAAAAATAGTAGAAATTCTTCGTGAAGTAACTCTCAGCAACGAAGCCATAACTCTTTGCATCAATAAAATTCACGGTCGCCAGTCTAATTTTGCCCTTAGGACAGATCAAGACGAACAAAAACAATTTCACTGGAAGAAAAATCCTCGTGTCAGCGTGGGTGTTATGAGTGCACCAATACTTGACTTTACGCTTAATGGTCGTTACATGGCCAAAGGGCGCAATGTTACGGGTTCTCAAACGGCAATGTGCAGTGAAGGGTGCATCAAATGGCAAGATAATATTTACAGCGAAATTACCTTTGTACCAGAGGACTCAACAGCGACTTTTACGCTGCAACATGTCACGATAGGAAAACATTATCACTGGGAGCGCGATGAAGCCCAAACTTTTTCTGGCGTTTTGAAATTACTCATCGAAGATGATAAAATTTTGGCTATCAATGTTCTTCGAGTAGAGGACTATCTGACCAGTGTCATCAGTAGTGAGATGAAAGCTTCTGCAGGTCTGGAATTTCTTAAGGCATCTGCTATTATTAGCCGCAGTTGGCTTTTGTCTCAAATCCAACGCCGTCAAACAACGGGAGAAGAAACACGGGCATTCGGTCCTTTCTCACGTAACAATAACCAGATTATCCGCTGGTCCGACCGCGAAGACCATTTGCTTTTCGACGTTTGTGCCGATGACCATTGTCAACGCTATCAAGGATTGACACGAGCCAATAGCAAAACTGTTCGTGAGGCCGTGGAAGCTACGCGGGGACAGGTTCTTTCCAGTGATCATGAAATATGCGATGCCCGTTTTTCAAAATGCTGTGGCGGCATCTCTGAAGAATTTCACATTTGTTGGGAAGATCGTGATTTTTCTTATTTACAACCTGTACGCGATTTACCAAACGAAACCGAAATGCCCGATCTCACACGTGAAGATGAAGCTGAAAAATGGATTCGCAGCAATGCACCAGCTTTTTGCAATACTTCCGATAAGAATATTTTGAATCAAGTACTTAATGATTATGATCAGGAAACGCTTGATTTCTATCGTTGGCGCGTCAGCTACTCTCAGCAGGAACTTTCTCATCTTATTCACGAGAAGCTGAAAGAAGATTTTGGCAACATTCTTGATTTAATTCCCATTGAGAGAGGCCACAGTGGACGTTTGAGCAAACTCCAAATAGTTGGATCACAAAAGGAACTAATTATTGGCAAAGAACTGGAAATTCGCGATGCACTTTCACCCTCTCATCTTTATAGTTCTGCCTTTATTGTTGAAAAGGAACTTGGTCCTGATGGTGTTCCGACCCGTTTCACTCTGCTCGGTGCCGGTTGGGGCCATGGCGTAGGACTTTGTCAGATTGGAGCCGCCGTCATGGGAGCCAAAGGTTACTCCTATAAAGACATTCTCCTTCATTATTATAAAGGAGCACAAATAGAAAACTTATATTGAAAAATCCGGAACAACTCAAAAAACTCTGGCATAAAGCATAATAAATGGAAACAGTTAAAGAAAGAAATCCGTGGGCATGGATCCCTACGCTCTATTTTGCAGAAGGCATTCCCTACGTGATGGTCATGGTTATCGCCGAAATGATGTATAAACGTCTTGGACTATCAAACACCGACGCTGCGCTCTATACGAGCTGGCTCTATTTGCCATGGGTCATCAAACCCATTTGGAGTCCATTGGTAGATTTGTTTAAGACCAAACGTTGGTGGATTGTCATGATGCAGTTTTTTGCCGGAGCAGGATTAGCTGGTGTGGCTTTCACTATAAAAGCCCCCCATGCCATACAATGGTCTCTCGCCTTTTTCTGGCTCGTAGCCTTTAGTAGCGCCACTCACGACATTGCTGCGGACGGGTTCTATATGATTGCTCTCAATACATACAAGCAAAGTCTCTTTGTGGGAATCCGCAGTACATTCTACCGCGTAGCGAATATTGTAGGACAGGGCATCACGCTCATGGTAGCAGGTAATATGGAAACTTATTATCGCAATGTTCCTAAGGCATGGAATATGACCATGGGATGTGTGGCGTTTATCTTTCTAGGATTTGCCATCTACCATTTTTTTATTCTTCCTAGGCCAAAAGCAGATCACTCCACAATGGAAGTCAAACATCAAGAGTTCTTTAAGGACTTCATGAGTACATTTGTATCTTTTTTCCAGAAACCCGGAGTCTGGGCTGCCATTGCATTCATGCTTCTTTATCGGCTGCCGGAAGCCCTACTGGCTAAGATAAATCCACTTTTTCTCATTGACCCTGTCAGCAAGGGCGGCTTGGGATTGACAACTTCTCAAGTTGGTTTGGCAAATGGCACCTTGGGCATTATCGGCCTCACGTTTGGAGGCATCATCGGCGGGATTATCACCACTCGCGGAGGCCTCAAAAAATGGCTTTGGCCCATGGTGTGGAGTATTACGCTGCCCGTTATTGTCTATGTTTATATGAGCTTTGCCCAACCAGACAATTTTGGGCTCGTCTGCGGCTGCATCTTTATTGAACAATTT
>JAQVXN010000092.1 GCA_028709135.1 Bacteroidaceae bacterium
TTAAACGTGCAAGAAACAGTGAAGATGAAAAGAAAATAAAACGGTATCTCTCGAAAAAAAAGAGAAATTCCGCTTTGAAAACTATTAACTTGAGTTGGGAATTTCAAATGAGATTTTTAAGTAATACTTCTTATTTGAATGGGATGATGTCATTTTATATAAATCCTCACAATTTAATACTTAATGTTTCCATTATCGCTTGTTTAAATTGATTAGTTGATGACAAGTTGTAAAGCGGTAATCCAATTAATTTATATTCATTTGTTTCTTTCTTAAGAAGGGTATCATCCCCGGAATAGCGTTTTGTTATTTCCTCCAAAAATTCTTGTTTCCAAGCTTCTTTGCTTTGATCAAAAGCGCCGGCACTGTCCATAAACTGACTTCCTTTCGGCTCAATAAACACTTGGTAATATAAATCCTTATCTTCTTTGGATTTCATGAATAACAAAAAGTCGGGCATAAATCCTTTTCCTGTATTAAAATCATAGATTTTGTACACTTCTTCGTTTCTAATCAAATTTATATCTGTGTACTTGTCTTTGAAATTATCCATTGTGTCAATCAGAAAATGAGCCAACGCTCTTTCTTCCGTAGTGCCATAAAAGGAATTTAACGCATACCAATCTTTATTTTTCAGAATGTTCTCTAGATTTGTGTTATCGGGTTCTTCCACTACCGATTTTGATTTCGGCTTTTCAAAATAGGTTTTGAAAGGAACTGCTTCGAATTGGGTGCCTAAGAATGGATTTGAAAATTCAATTATTTTTGCTGAAATTTCTGACCAAAACTTCATGAGCATATCTATTTGAATTTCCGGGTTAAGGTTTTCAAAAGTCAATATAGCATTTTCATCCACAACTGCTATTGCGGGTATAATGTATTTTAATGTAAAATTGCCAAGAAAGTTTTCCTTGAATAAATCTTCTATACTTTCAATCGCCAACTCATTTATTAAGTAGTTATATCTAAGAATTGAACGTTCTCTTTTTGCTATTTGATTTAAAGCCTTGTATAGGATGTGACGTGGAACTTCTTTTATCTGCAAAATGAATGTGCGACTGTCCTGAATGCCTGTGTCATATAAGTTTTTGTCGATTTTGCCTTTTTCTAATTGGACTTTTACTTCACTGATAGCTACTGTAGGGACTCGATATTGAAAATCCCAATCTTCTAAAATAACCTTTAATGTATTCTTACGTTTGTTGGGATTGTCTATTTTTGAATTGCTATAAATGAATTGCTTGTTGTAAAAAGAATTTTCATCGTTTTTAATTTCTTCCTTAATATCAAACAGCTTCAATTGCTTTTCTTTTTCGGGCAAAAGTTTCTGACGCTTTAGCTCGTTTTTAAGCTCATTGATGTAACGTTCATCTTTATCGCTATGAAAATAAAACTCTTCCAATATCCGCAATTCATTCTGCAAATCTTTATCAAATTTACGTTTGTTCGGAATTTTATCTTCGTACTTGAAGGGATAATATCTAACACCGCGACCAATTAACTGCACTTCTGAAACCGTACTGCTTCCTGCTTTTCTTTTACCGGATGCAGTTTTTCCTTCGTCTCGACCTTCGTACATACGAATAATGTCATAAAGATTAAGCACGTCCCAGCCTTCTGTAAGTCGCTGACAAGTGAATACTGCTGTGATGTGATTATTCTTGTCTTCAAGGCTATTTAGCAGGCTGTCTTGCTCCGAAGTAGTTTTATCTTCTCCTCTACGTCCGATGGCAGATTTGTCTTTAGAATGCGTAACAATGCAATTCTGTTCTTTGAAATTGTCTTGCAGGTAGGTAATAATAGAACTGTAAGTTATATTATTTGTTTTAATGTATCGAACAATATCTACAATCCGACTTTGGCCTAATAGATAAATAGCAGAGGGTGTTTGTTGCTCAATAGTCTTTACAAAATCAAAATCAGCGATAGTTAACTCATCAATTATATTTCTAAAAAACTCATAATCTGCCTGTATATTTTCTTCTTTGTCTTCTGAAACAAATTTACTGCGGAATAAAATAACTGGTTTGAAATGAGGAATATTGTGTTTTAATCCAAGCTGATACCTGTACCAATTAAACAATAATGCTTGTAAAACCCGTTGCTTCTTGTTGAAGTTAGAGGAAACAAGATTAATTTCTTTTGTATAACCTGCATTGAGAAAATCCTCTAAATCGAAGCGATATACAATTTTGTCAAGATACTTTTTTAGTACATTTTCGTCTTGTGGAACAGTAGCCGTGAATTCTAATAACACATTGGGGTTGTCTTCATACGGGAATTTGTTTCCCCGGTTTAAAATCAATTGCGTTACAGTGTGTTCCCAACTTTTTTCAACATCCGAAGCGCTTGCATAGTTACTTAGTTCGCCTATTAAATCTAAACTCAACTGGTTGCCTGCTCTTGTGTCTGCGTTCAAGTGGTGAGCTTCATCGGCAAGAAGAACCAACTTCCGTTTTTGCAAATCTTCAAGGAAAATGCTATTTTCTTTTACCAGGTAAACAGCATTGTGCAGCTTATGGATGGACGTGAAAATAATTTCAATATCGTCCGTGTCATTGGAAAAATTATCAACCTTCTTAATATTTACAATTTTGTCATTTATAACAATGGGATTGGTAAATAGGTATTTATTGTGTCCCGGGTCTGTGAGATTATCTTCTGTTTTGCCAACGATGTTATTTTGGTTTACAAAAAAGATAAAGTTTCGGTATCCTTGTTCGTAATAATACAAGATGAGCGATGCCATCAAAAGTGTTTTTCCCGTACCCGTAGCCATATTAAACAGCAGGTGAGTAGGAGAAGAAGCATTTTCGATTTGTTTTATTTTCAGATAATCAAAGAAATTGAGCAGGGCTTTGCTCTGCCAATCAAACAGGTTAAATTTTAGATTATCTGTAATATATGCAGGAATTTCAGAGTAATTCAATCTGTAATCCCGCATCTTGTCAGAAATTATTTCGTATAGATATTTTTGAGGCATAGCTTATTGTTGGTAAAAATCTTTGGTTAAACGGATGTCGTCTTTTGACAGGCCGTATTGCTTGTCTTCCATTTCTCCGGCATGAACATATAACTGGTTATTATCTAGCATTCGGCAGAATATTTCCTTCTGGCGCTCCAGACTTAATTTTTTGAAGTTGTCTTCTTTACATATCTTGTTCTTAAATTCATTTATCCGAACATTGTAATGCAAGAAGTATTTGCTGTAAAGTGTATCGAAAAGTTTAACTAATTCTTTGTAATCTTTGCATTTGTGGATAAGTTCCTTAGCATTTTGATTGTTTTTTGTTAACTCCAAATAAATAAATGAACCACCACCTTCCCAATTATATTTATTTGAAATTCCTGAAGTATCACCATTAATTACATTAATAATCCTTTTTACTGCATCATTTTCTCCATAATCCAGTTGTTCAACTCCTATAAATTGCCTATTTAATTTCATTGCGACAGCCGATGTTGTACCGCTTCCTAAATGATAATCCAGTACTATATCATTTTGATTTGTTGCTAATTCAATTATTCTTGAAATTAGAAATTCAGGTTTTTTTGCAGTCGGAAAGCTAACGCCACCTTCATTTTGAGTATTTTGGAAATCAATATCATCCCAAAAATCACATAGTAAAATGCTGAAATCTTCAACCCTCTCGTCATTGTAAAAAACAATATTCATACTATTTGCAATGGGTGTTAACTGCCTTCCATTATAGAACATAACTTCATTTTCTTGACCTTTATTGATAAATAGAACTTTATCAACAAGTTTCCTTGATCTTTCTTTTAATTCTTCATTTGTATGCGATTGAGTTTGACAGATATTGTATTTGTTTTTGATATAAAAATTACGGTGAACAGGATTATTTATATCAAAATCTTTTATTGAAGCTCCTTCTTTTAATATTTTCTCTTTTATTAGAATATTAATTAGTGGATGTAGAATACCTGTTTCCCTATCGAGAAAATAATTAAAATGAGTATCCCACTTATCCTTTCGCTTGTATTGTGGGTTGAAAGTTGCACTATGCGATTTTCTAAATACTAAAACTGTATCTTTCTGCTTAATAATTGTTTTTGTTTTGTGAACTGTTTTAGTGCCACTTGGTGTTGAAGAACGCACTGAAATTGAGCTCACAAAATTTTCGTTTTCAAATATCTCATCTCCGATAATCTTTAAATATGCTTCTTCAATCTGGTCAATATGTAAGAACATAATACCATTGTCTTTTAATAGCTCTCTTGCTATTTCAATCCTATTATACATAAAAGTTAACCATGAAGAATGATTAAAATTATCATTATAACTAAAACTATCGTTACCCGTATTGAATGGTGGGTCTATGTAAATGAGTTTGATTTTATTTTTAAATTCGCTTTTTAGTGAATGAAGTGCGAGCAGGTTGTTCCCTTTAATCAGCAGATTGTCTGTAATAGTATCTTCGGGAAGATTTCTTTTTTTGTTTATTTCTTTGTTGCGGTTAAACTTTGCCGGAATACTTTCTCCGTTTTTATCGTATTTTTTTACATTGACAAAGGCTTTCGGCTCTAATAGTCGGTCTATTTCATCTTTTGCAAGAATGGTATTGTAAAATATTTCTTTGCGTTTGCTTTGTTTTTCTACGTAATCTTTCTTATTCTCATCAAACTCAAAATATACATCTAATCCTTCTTCTGTGCTTTGTCCTCCTTCAAGTATGCAGTCTTTATAAGGAAAGTCTAAAACCACATCGGTATTGTCTTTCAGGTATTTACCGTTAAGTGTTAAGCCTATGCGGTTGGCGTACTGTGTGAAGCTGTTGTCTATACTGTTTTGCTCTAAATAGAATTTGAAGTCGCTGGCTTTGAAAACATATACTTCTTTTACCTTTAGAAAGAATTTATCTCTTGTTCGCTTGTCATTTAAGAGCATTTCAATTAGCTTTTCATCTAATTTGTTTACACAGTCTTTTATTACATTTCCTTGCAACTCACCTTGTTCATCGACAAATCGACTGTCTTGCAATAAAATACTTTCTAAATGTTGTTTGAAAGATGTTGGCATTTGATTAGTTTTTATTTTAGTTGTGGGCAAAAATACAAAAAACATTTGTTAAGAGCACGGCTTCAGACAGGGAAAAGGTAATGATAATTAGACTTCCTCTAAATCAAATAGATTTATCAGAGAAAGGACTGCGGGGTTTATCTCAATCATTCTATTTAGGGTGGGGCTGAAATTGTAGTTGTAGTTTTGTTTTGTATTTGGTTTAGCGAGTTGCTCTATAATGTAATCGGCAATGTCGTAACCGTTTTCAACTTGTTGTGGTGTTGCGTGTTTTTCTACGAGGTCGGAAATAGATATGCAATAGATTTGTGATTTGAGTTGTAACATTTTTTCTTTCCACTTAGTGTAGCATCCTGAATCGGGATAAAGTATTACTTTTTTGCCTTTGAAAACTTTTGATTTTTCGAGGCTTAATCCGTTGAGGTTGCCTGCTGCAAGCCAGTTGAAATTGGGATAAATCATGCTTGCAATTATGGCTGTTTTTTCGGCTTCCACAACAGCAATGGGCTTTTGGGAATTTAGCCGCAAGAGATGTTCTCCAAAATAGCATTGTTGCAAATTGAAGTTTTTGAATTCGGGACTACATTTCTTTAAGAGGTTGTGCACCCAATTAATTGCACCGGATTGGTGTTTGACACGTTTGCCAGTATCTGGGTTGTATTGCATGACTTTCCCGGTGCGGAATTTTCCGTTTATATCCATTTGCCAAAAAATAACTTCTTGGTTTTTTGTGGCTCCTAAAGCGTATTCTTCGACTGCATTTTGTATGGATTCCTTTGAGAAATAATTACAAAGAAATCTGACAAAATTTGAATTGTAAGATGCGGATTCTTTTACGTATTTCCACGGAATAAAACTGATTGGGATTTCTTGAGTTTGAGTCTGCACCACTTGTTTAAAGTTGGCCGGATATACCTTTTTTTGTGTAGGATTATCGGCGAAATATTGTTTGGGTGTATAATGATAACCACATTTGATTTCGCGATTGCATCTTCCAACAGTTGGATGAATGGGCTGATTTGTTTCTCCGCTAAGATACAATGTGAAACAATTCTTTGTTTTGCATTGTGGGCAAGAGAAACGGCTTGATTTGCCGCTGTATTTCTGCAAGTATGGTTGTTTATACATAGCCTTTATTTTGGAAACAGTTAGTAACAATGGTAACAGTTGTTACTACTGTTACTATGGGTTACCATTTTCTTTTAATCTTTTGACAATTCTTGAGACTGTTACCTTGAAACTATTGAAATCTCTGTCTTGAGGACAGAGTTTCTTAGCAATTGAATAAGCTGTGGCATTTTGATCTTCATTTATACATTGCTGTATTTCGCTTTCGAGTTTCTGCCTGTCTTTGTCTGTGATAACTTTCAAGTGCTTTGCTTCATTATCGAAATTCAAAAATTCAAACTGTAAGAAATTGGATGGCTTGTTTATTTGGCAAACAATGACATTTTCTGCATCGTAAATGTGTTCGCAAGAACGTACCTTAATCATTTTGATATAACGCAGTGATTTGTCGGAAAAGCTTTCGCCAATGGCAAAACTGCTGTCACAAAAGTTCATGAGCATTTTGCTTCCTTGCAAGTCGTTCCGTGTAAGTTGCTTGGAGAGGTCTCTTTTTGGCGTGTGTGCCAAAATGAGCAGCGATAGATTGTATTTGTTTTTGAGCTTTTTCAAATGCTTCATTAAGGGAAGTGCGTCTTTGGCTTTTTCGTTTTCGTGTTTTAGGTAAGTGATGTTGTCTATTATCAGTATTTTGGCTTCGGTTTCAATGATTGCTTGTTCGATTGAATTATTCAAATAATTTTCAAAAGATATTCCATCCGGTAGTTCTGCATCAACATCAATCTCGACTCTTAAAAAGTTTTCGCTGAAATGATATGAATGGATATAATTCTTGGAATATCTTCCTTGGAACTGTTTGTCGGTTAATTCAAAATCAAAATAAAGAATTTTTTGAGCTTCGGATTCAAGTTTAAAGCCGGGTATTGCGATTCCTTTTGTAATGCTATTCCCGATTTGCACGGCAAGAATGGATTTGCCGACATTGGTGTCGGCGAAAAGAATACATAACTCGCCTTCGTACCAAAATTCACTGAATAACATTTTGGGTATTGGTCTTAGGGCTGCTTGCTCCATCCATTTGTTTGCAGACTTTATATCGAAAACTCCTATTGTGCTGTTTGCTTCGTTTTGCAGTAGGTTGTCTT
>JAQVXN010000093.1 GCA_028709135.1 Bacteroidaceae bacterium
AATAGGTTGCCCTCACGAGCTCAACCCGTAATATCCAGTCATCTCTGGAGTCTTTCGCAGGATGCTGCCGGTTTGGCTATTTACTTTCAGACGGATGCACCGGAACTGGAAATTCGTTATGCCATCAAAGGACCGTTGTCAATGGAACATATGCCCGCAACCGGAGTATCAGGTATTGACCTCTATCAAAAAGATCGACAAGGTGGATCACACTATTGTTTTGGTGGTTATCCATCATCGAAAGATACCATTTGTTACCATTATTTGAACCTTTCTACCAAACAGACTAAAAATTGTTATCAACTCTACCTACCTCTGTATAATTCCTTAAATTGGCTTGAAATCGGAGTACCAGAAAAATGTTTCTTTTCTTTTATTCCTGCTTCAAAAAAACCACCTATCGTAGTTTACGGCACTTCTATTGTTCAAGGGGGTTGTACTTCGCGTCCGGGAATGGCATGGACAAATATTTTACAACGTCATTTAGATTATCCTGTTGTTAATTTTGGATTTTCGAGCAATGGGCGACTGGATAAAACAATCATTACGTTTATTAACGAGTTACATCCTGCAATTGTAATCTTGGATTGTCTGCCAAATTTAACGGATTTGGGAAGCTCGGAACTTACGAACTTGATTATCACATCTATTAAGCATCTACGCGAAAGTTTTTCTGCAATGCCAATAATTTTAGTGGAGCATGCAGGTCTTAGCAATAGTTTGAGTAACGATTCTCAATTAAAACTCTGCCAGCGGATGAATAATGCTTCTTTACATGCATACAAAAAATTAAAAGCGGGTGGTGACAAATATCTTTTCTATTTATCAAACAAAGAGCTTTCTTTTACTTCAGATTGCTTTGTAGACGAAGTTCATTATAATGATTTGGGAATGACAAAATATGCAACCGCAATGGAAAAGAAACTGTCGCATATTCACTGGGAAAAACCAATGAACAAATAATGATCATTTCGTCTTTGTATAAACAATCCAAATAAACTAAACCATTCAAGCATAGATTGTAGAAACAAAATTTGACGATTTTATATCAGAAACAAAAAATAACAATGCTTGAAAAGATAAATTCAAAGCATTGTTATTTTGACTTGTTCGCTATATCTTCGTTGTGATGTTTTTTTAGAGCCCCACTAAATAAAAAGAGAAAACAGCGATTAGCCTTTTTGGGGGACAACGAAATACAAAAAATTATTCTTCGTCAATTTTTTGCATCTTTGTGGAAACGATGCGCATATCCGGTGATACCGTACTTATGGCATTATAAGAAACGTTGGTCACTTCGCCTGCATTGCTTGTAACGGTACGCTTCATACGATATTTGGCAACGAATATAAATTCTGTTGTTGGATTAGGCGCCTTAGTCACGTTTACACTACCATTTACAGTGAAAGAAACTTGTTGATTACCGTTATGCAGTTTTTGCATGAAGCTTACACTCTGATCATACATTTTATCACTAACTACAGCACCGAGGGCGTCATTGTCATTATTGGTCAATGCCTCGAAATAACGTGTAATAGCATCGTGTACAGCTGATTTGTCAGAATATGATACCGTCATTTTGTCAATATTTTCTTTCCCCATTTGAGCTTCTGATGCATATTTACCATTAGGGTGCTCGTCTATATAACGTTGATAGGAGATAGCTGAATTCTCCGTACTGGCATCAACCCAATCCAGAGAATCTATTTTTTGCTTGCACGCATTTTCATATGCACTATTTGGAAATTGGTTCATAAACTGAACAAAATCGGACTTTGAGGACGAAAGGGAAATCTCTGTCCATTTATTTTGTATAGCCTTCAATTGGTTCATCCTGTCGGTCACATCTTTGATGTATGGAGAATGAGGGTATTTTTGAAGGAAATCCTCATAATCAGCTGTTTCAGTATCGTTTTGAAGAGCTTGATAAGCCTGCTCCATACCTTCTTTTTGATTTTGATGCTGATATATTGAATATCCTCCTACAATAAGCCCCAATATGATTACAATAGCCAGAACAATCCATACCATATTATGATTCTTGTGCTCAGAAACTTTTGTTTCAGGATATTTTGAATTGGGATAAGAGCGATAAGACGTGGCGCTCTTTTTAGCTTCAGGTGTAGCCGTAGGTGCGATAACACACCCACAATTTGGGCATGTCTTGTCTTTCTTCAACAAAACTTTGCCACAATCGGGGCAGGTAATGATGTTATTTTCTATTTCTACACCGCAGAATGGACAACGCGGGGCTTGATCAGAAACTTCGTGACCACATTCGGGACATTTAATAATTGCCATATTTGTATTGATTTAAATCTTTGCAAAAATAACTTTTTTGCTTCAGTTATGAAGTGATGTAAGGACATTTTTTTAGTTTAAGAAATGTTTCAAGCTCAATTTATCTAAGATTCCACTTACAACTAAAGCCAGAATACCTCTTATTTTTTGTTTCCCAATTTTGACTGTACAGCAGTGTACGCCTTTACCCAATCCGTGTCGAGAGAAAATGGCGTAAGTTGGTTTTCGGTCGTCACGTAGGCATGAACAACTTCTTTATCTGGATCATTAAAAAGAGGATTGGAACCCGAGGCATCAATAAAAAGCAGAATGCATTTTTTCTTTTCACTCTTACTTAATGTGGTATTGATGAGAGCATCTTTGATAAAAGAGTTGATAAACAAATTCATATAGTATGCTTGATCATCTAAGAATTTAGTAGTTACCTGATGTTTGCTTTCGATGGCTTTATCGTGGATATATTGAAGTCCGGTGCATTTGAATTGTGCGATTTTGGCCAAAGTAATATTGCTTTTCGGGTTATTAACCACAGTTTTGGCTTCTTTAAGAATAGCCTTAAATATTTCCTGTGCCGAAGCCGGAGCAGAGAGTCCTATAACAAGAGAAATTAAGATAAATAATTTTTTCATACTTAAATTGAATTATGAATGTTTTTGAAGTTTGATGTGATGTGAAATGCAAGATGGAAAGTCTTCCTGATAGTGAGATACCATGATTAAAGTTTTACCTTTACGTTCACAGAAAGCTTCAATAATTTGTCGACATTTTGCTCTGTTTGCATCATCAAGACCATGAAAAGGTTCGTCGAGAATCAGTAGGCGCGGATCTTTTACAAATGCCCGTACTAATAAAACCAAACGCTGTTCACCTCCGGAGAGATTCATATAATTTTGTTCTTTCAAATGCTCTATACCAAAAAGGCGCAACCAAAAATCAATTTTGGAATAATCCTCTTCCGTAAAATGTCTAAATAATCCGACCGAATCGTAAAGTCCGCTCGCAATAATATTTTTGACTGGAGCTACTTTTCGATATGTGCGATACATTTCTGGACTCATATAGCCGATGTAACGTTTAATCTCCCATATACTTTCTCCAGAACCACGTTGGCGTCCAAACAGTGTGATATCGCAAGCATATGCCTGAGGATTGTCAGCACAAACCAAACTGAGTAAGGTGGATTTTCCAGCTCCGTTTTCACCTTCAAGAGCCCATTTTTCTCCTTCGTGGACTTCCCAATGTAAGTCCTTTAGTATGGTTCGCTCACCATATCTAATAGTAACATTTCTCATAGAAAGAACTTCTGCAGGCTGTTCTCCAGAAAAAGACGGTTCAAGAACTTGATCCATTTCTTTCTGAATATCGGAAACTCCTCTAAGAGAGACTTGCGATCCACAACTGTCTGATTTCAAAAACTCCTGTCGAGTCATTTTGTTTATCTCTCCATTTCGAACAGTGACAACATGAGTAAACAAATTGAGGTCAGGCACCATGCGTGAAACGATTAGCATGATTTGTATAGGCAAATTACGGATCAATGTGTCTAAAAAATTAGATACCAGAATACGATTTCTTTCATCTAAACCAATAAATGGATTGTCTATAATTAACAAGCGTGGCCGACGAAATACGATGCGGGCAATCTGAAAACGACGAAATTCCCCACTAGAAAGCATAATAATTTTTTTGGACTTCAAGTCATCAATGTTGAGAGCTGATAAAAGTTCCTTATCAGCACCAGACTCTTGAATGAGTTGGTTTATCACATCACCGACGGTAGGTTCTTTATCGCTAAGCAATCCCTGATTCCATCTTAATTGATAAAAAGTAGGTTCCCCGTTATCGCTATATTGATCATGAAAAGTTACACAATGAATATTATCTGAAACGCGTGTTGATGTTGACGGACTGAAATCATAGGCAACAGAACCATGCTTTAAACGATAAGCGCCACGAAGAGTATCAACTAAGCAGGTTTTACCGCTGCCGTTAGGACCGTAAACAATCCATTGTTCGTCTTTATTCATTTCCAAACTAATCGGAACTTTGAATTGGAATGAGCAGTAGGGTTCCGCTTCAGTTATTCTAAATAAAGTATTTTGTTTCGTCATTTCTTATTTTTGTTTTGTCGTCGATGGATGTATTCTGACAGAATTTTTTTTTGCAAAATCACTCCAAGTACAATAAGGTGAACTTTTTTGCAAATGCTGTCGCTGCATATAGTGACAATAAGCCGCTGCGACGGCATCTGTGGCATCCAGAAAAGGTATTTCGTCATCAGAATTCAAATGAAAAATCTTTTGCAGCATGCATTCAACTTGTTTTTTACTTGCGATGCCGTTACCGGTCAAGGAAAGTTTTATTTTAGTCGGTGCATATTCATAAACCTGTACACCCGATGTTACAGCTGCAGCTATGCATACTCCCTGGGCTCGTCCCAATTTGAGCATACTCTGCACATTTTTTCCAAAGAAAGGAGATTCTATAGCCATCTCCGTGGGATGAAAAGACGCTATTAAACTAGAAACACGTTCGTAAATGCGTCCTAACTTGAGATATACATCTTTACATTTTCTAAGGTCAATTACACCCATAGCAAGAATTGAAACTGTTTTACCTTGCACCGCAATAATGCCGTACCCCAACAAGTTTGTGCCAGGGTCTATGCCCATTAAAACAGATCCATTTGTGCTGTTGACCATCTTTATGCCATTGTTTTCGCGTTGCAAAAGTACAAATATTCCTTTAATAATTGTTCTTTTTTTCATTGAAAGCAACCATTCCTACATTTAAATTGTTACCTTTGCAAGATAGAACAAACAAAATCTACAAAAACGATGAAACGATTATTGCTTTCAACAATCTTCTTGCTCACTTTGTGTATTGGATATGCAGATGAGCCAATGGCTGAAATCACGTTTGACAAGACGAGTCATAATTTCGGAACTTTTTCCGAAAAAAATCCTGTTGTTACCTGTATTTTCTCATTTAAAAACACCGGCAATGCCCCACTAATTATTAATCAGGCTATTGCTTCGTGTGGTTGCACGATACCTACATATACAGAAAAGCCTGTTCTTCCCGGTCAAAAAGGAGAAATAAAAGTAACTTATAACGGAAAAGGGTTTTACCCCGGAAAATTTAAGAAAATTATTACTGTGCGTACAAATGCAAAAACGCGCTTGGTAAGGCTGAATATAGAAGGCGAAATGATCGCCTCTGATTCTACGGGAAATAAAAAATAAGCATAACTTAGGAATTTGTTTTAGGAAACAACTATGGGAGAGAATTATGTCGTAATTATGGCTGGAGGTGTTGGTAGCAGGTTTTGGCCAATGAGTAGTGAAGAAATGCCCAAACAGTTCTTGGATATTCTGGGTTGCGGGCGCACGCTACTACAAATGACCTTCGACCGGTTTACTTCTATTTGTTCTGTGAAAAACTTTTGGGTAGTTACGTCAGAACGTTACGCCAATCTTGTTCATGAGCAATTGCCGGAAATACCAGAACAACAAATTCTCAAGGAACCTTGCCGTCGTAATACGGCGCCCTGTATTGCTTATGTCAGTTGGGCCATTAAAGCCAAAAACTCATGTGCCAATATAGTTGTCACTCCAAGTGACCACGTAATTGTAAAGGTTCCTGAATTTGTCAACTGCGTATCCTCATGTCTAAGTTTCTCGAGTGAAACAGATTCTATTGTTACGATTGGTATCAAGCCAGATCATCCGGAAACAGGCTATGGATATATTCAGGCAGATTTGAGTTATGCTTCGCCTGCAAATAAAAATATCTTTCGCGTAAATTCCTTTAAGGAAAAACCTGATTACGAATTAGCAAAACTATATATTAAGGAGAATAACTTTTTTTGGAATTCCGGTATTTTTATTTGGAATATAAATACCATTATTAATGCACTACGTGTTTATCAACCTGTCTTATCCAAACAGTTCGAGGACTTACGTCCATACTATGCTACTGATAAGGAATCGCAACTGATTAATGAGGTTTATCCGAAATGTGAAAACATTTCTATTGACTATGCCATTATGGAAAAAGCGGGTGAGGTCTATGTTTATCCTGCAAATTTTGGTTGGAGTGATTTAGGCACATGGAGTTCTCTCAAGAACCATTTAAGTCAGGATATTCATGGTAATGCCTGCGTGGGACAAGATGTGCGTCTTTTCGAAACCAATGACTGCATGATCCATACGAGTCAAGAAAAGCAGGTCGTGGTACAAGGACTGAATGGTTATGTTGTTGTAGAAAAAGATGGAATTTTGCTTATTTGTAAATTGTCTGAAGAGCAGCGTATAAAACTGTTTCATTAATTGATTGATTCGATAACTTTTTTATATCACCTTTTTAAGGTCTATATTTAATATACAAATTCAAGGTCCGTTTGTTTTTTGAAGCAAACGGATTTTTTCGTTATACAATATGGAAGAAACATATTTTTGAAGTTTAATAATTCTATAGGATAAAAAATTGCACATTTTTAAGTTAAAGTCGTTTCAAAGCTGTGCACGTTTTTGAACCTATTGTGCCATTTATATTTCTTTAAATATCATTGTATCAAAAAATTGTCGAAGTTTATTTATCCTTAGTTAGAAACTTTCTATCTTTGCAAAACAAAAATTAAGGAAGAGAGTAATTAACGATTATTAAAGATATGGATAATCAAATTAAAGAGATCGCAGAACGTCTTCAAGGATTGCGAGATGTGTTGGAGCTAAGCAGCGCTGAATTTGCACAACAAGCAGGACTTGATCAACAAGAATACGAAAAAGCGGAAACAGGAGAAAGTGACATCTCTGTTTCCATGTTACAAAGAATATCACGAAAATTTAGAGTTTCATTGGACGAACTGATGTTTAGATC
>JAQVXN010000094.1 GCA_028709135.1 Bacteroidaceae bacterium
TCAATTCCGTTGAAACCTTTGTTTGCTGAATACTGAATTGTCTTGGGGCGCCCGAAAAGTCCGATAACAAAATGCAGATTGTAAATATTCAGGTCATAAAGTGCTCCACCTGAGCAGAGAGGGTCAAATGCTGGTGCTACGTCGTGAATCAAATAATGGTCGTAGCGAGTAGAATATTTTGAATAGTTGCATTGTACAATTTTAATCGGTCCCAGATCCGGCAACACGCGTTTGATTTCTTTGAAAAAAGGAGCATGAAGAAAAGTAACAGCTTCAAAAATATAAAGATGTTTTATACGAGCCAGATCTGCAAGTTTTTGCGTTTGTGCAGCGTTCGAACAAAAGGGCTTTTCAATGATAACGTTTTTGCCTGTTTCTAGAGCTCGGCGGCTATAGTCGTAGTGTGCACTGTTTACAAGACCGATATAAACAGTATCAATATCTGCTGTTCGCAATAATTTGTCATAATCGGTGAAGATGTTGCAAATTTCATATAGCGAGGCTAATTCATGTGCTTTTTCGATGCTGTGAGCACGGCAAAAAATAGCCTTTACCTGAATGTTTTTTACAATTTGTAAAGCTTTAACGGCTTCATGAACAATCTTCCCGGTTCCTATAATGGCCAGTTTCATTTTTTTTCGTTTGTTTGCGGCAAAGTTAATGTAATTAGTTGAAAATCTCAATAGTAAAATTAAAAATGTAATTGTGGCAAGCGTAGTAAAGCGATTAGAACAAATATTTCAAAAGTGAAATGCTCTTCGTAACAAAAAAAAATTAATTTTGTATGCGTTTTGTCGGCACCTCAAAAGAAGCGTTTGCCGCGATCGAGCTTATTAATTGATTATAAAGCTTTTCATCATTACGGAAATTTAAATCAAAATGAGATATTCAATTCATCAATTTCTTAGTGTCAGAACCTTAATGTTTATGATGCTTTTTCTGTGTTCTGGCTGGTGTGTGGCTGGAGTTAAAATTGTAAATTTACGCTGTGAATACAATAATGAGCCTGTAGGTGTTGCTACGCAGACACCTCGATTTACGTGGACTTACAGTGGAAACAACGCCAATTTTAAACAGAAACGTGTTCTTTTATCCGTATCAACTGACAAAAAGTTATTAAAACAGCAGATTTGTCAGACTGAAAATACAGATAATAGTCTGATAGTTTATAGCGGAAAGGAAAGTTTGAAACCTCATACTCGTTATTATTGGAAAGTGACTGTGCTGGATGCAAATTCCAAGAAACTCAATTCTGCTGTTTCAACATTTATGACTGCAAAGTTAAGTGAGGACGATTGGTCTGCTCAATGGATTTCGGACAGGATGGATAAGGATGCGGCGCCTTCACCTATGTTGCGCAAGTCGTTTGTTACCTCAAGGAAAAAGATGATGGGAGCTTATCTTTATGTGAGCGCTGCAGGCTATTTTAATGTAGCCGTAAATGGGAAATGGGTAAATCGTTCATATTTGTCGCCTGGATATACTCATTATGATAAGCGCAATTTATATTTGACCTATGATGTAACCAAAAATTTGGAAAAAGGTGAGAACGTCATTTCGGCCGTTTTGGGTAATGGATTTTACAATGAGATTCAACCTGTTACGGTATGGACATTCGAAAATGCAAGATGGCGTGGCCGTGCCCGTATGATCTGTGAACTTCATATAAATTATAGTGATGGTTCTACACAGGTTATTAATTCCGATGAAAGTTGGAAGACAGCTACGGGGCCGTTTTTACACAATAATATTTATAGTGGAGATGCTTATGATGCTACGCGTGAGATTCCCGGATGGGATAAGCCAGGTTTTGATGATTCCCGTTGGGCACAAGCTGTAAGAGTGCCGGCTCCTTCTCCAGTTTTGACGGCTCAAAACATGCCTGAAATAAAGGTCGAAAAAGAAATAATGCCTGTTGCTGTAAAGTCTTTTGGTGATACTGTTTTTGTTTATGACTTCGGCATTAATCATACCGGATTTACTTGTTTGACTGTAAAAGGAGAAAAAGGAGCCAAATTGCGTATTCGCCATGGTGAATTGCTGACGTCGGATGGGCATTTACAAACAGGAAATATAGATGTCTATTATAAGAGGGAATATCCCGGTTATCCATTTCAAACGGACCTTTATGAATTGAGTGGTCGTCAAGAGACGCTTTCTCCGAATTTTTGTTATCATGGTTATCGTTACGCCGAAGTGCATTGTGACCGCCCCATGAAACTTTCTAAGGAAAACTTGAAATCATATTTCTTTCATACGGCTGTACAACCGGTGGGCCATTTTTCTTGTTCTAATGAGATGTTGAATAATTTATGGACCATTACGCGTCGCTCATATCTTTGCAATCTGATGAGTATTCCAACAGATTGTCCGCAGCGCGAAAAGAACGGATGGACGGCTGATGCACACATTTCACAGGATCTCGGTCTATTGAATTTCGATGGCATCACATTTTATGAGAAATGGATCGATGATATGGTGGATAATCAGACTGCTGAAGGGCGTGTGTCCGGCATCATTCCAAGTTCCGGTTGGGGCTACGATGATTGGATTGGTCCGGTATGGGATGCCGCATTGTTCATTATTCCAATGAATCTGTATCGTTATTATGGTGACGTTAACGGTATTCGTAAAATTTGGCCGGTATGTAAGAAGTATTTGGAATATTTGAAAACCCGCGAGAATGAAAACAAAACCGTTGTTTATGGCATTGGTGATTGGGTTCCTTTCAAAACCACGACGCCAACAGATTTCACGACTACCTGTTTCTATTATATGGATAATGAATATATGGCTCGTTTCGCTGAAAAGCTTGGCGAGGACGGTTCTGCTTATGCTGCAAAGGCTGCAGAACTGAAGGCTTTCATTAATCAACATTACTTTGATTCCGAAAAGAGTACTTATGCGAATGGTTCTGAAGCAGCTTTGGGTGTCGCTCTTTATTTGGGCTTAGTGCCACAGGAGAATGAACAACAGGTGGCTGACAAACTTTGTCGTCTTGTTGAAGAGTCGAATAATCATTTGGATTTTGGTATGCTGGGAAGTAAAACCGTATTGCGTATGCTTGTGAAATATGGTCATGCCGATGTAGCATATAAGATGGCTACTCAAACAGATTCTCCATCTTGGGGTGATTGGCTGAAAAAAGGTTTGACAACTCCTCCTGAAACGTGGGTGCTTTCACCTGATTTTCGTGACGCCTCTCTGAATCATGTGTTTTTAGGCGATATAAATGCTTGGATGTACAATGATTTGGCTGGTATCAATTATGATGAAAATAATCCAGGTTTCTCACATTTCTTTATTACACCTCATTTTGTGAAAGATTTGAATTGGGTGAAAGCTGATTATCAATCCGTGAAAGGCTTGATTCGTTCTGAGTGGCAACGTAACAGTGCCGGAATTACATTAAAGGTGACTGTGCCTGCCAATACTTCTGCCACTGTCATTGTAGATGGTAAGAGTACTGAGTTACTTTCCGGTGAGCATCAATTGTCTTTTAAATGATAGCGAAGCAATGATTTTGGTACTTCAAAAGTATTTATTTTGTATAGTGTTTAGTTGCTGGTAGACACAATCTTTATTAAGAATTGAAATATGAAGATTTTATTTTTTAATAATTTCTGTCAGAACCATTAAAAACATTGTATGAAACGTACTTATCATTTTTCTCAATTTATATATAAAACTTGAGCTTCTAAACGAAGTATAGGTGCTAAAAACTTCGGTGTTTTTAGCACCCTGCTTTTAGGACTATGTCTGATCAGGCAAAATATTTATCGAATATAGTTTGCTTGAGTTCTGGATAAAAAATTAGAAGAAAGAGCATTCAATTTGTTTTATTGATTTCATATTCAAAAAGCTCTTGCAATTTATTATCAAAGGAATAGAAGACTATGATAACAGAATTTGAGAGCTAGTTTTTTATATTTTATCTTAAGTTCAGCTATCATGCAAAAAAGAGGGGTGGCTTCGTCTATCGTTCTTAACGATGGTTGTATTCTTCTGATTTTCAATTATAAATGTATAAGTATTTTGCGCTCATCCTATTTTTCAACAGATATTTTACGACTCCTCTTCTTATGAGCTCAACTCAGACATACATGCTGTTATTTTAAGGTACACGTGTGAACCTTATAAGCATTTTGTCAAGGTTTTTATTGGGGTTCCAAGAACTTGCAAACAATGTACGACTTTGTCAAAAATATGTTTGTCATATTTTTGACAAATGCCCTCACAGTTTTTTTGAATGCCAACTTCTGATCACGCAGAAAGAAATTTGGATTTTCATGAAAAATGTTCATAAATTTCCTACCAAGAATTTTAAAAAACACGTGGCACGTGGCACTTTTAGGTATAACTGTTTTTCAATGAGTAGATTAAGTTAGTGCCACGTCAGTGCCACCAGTGCCACGTAAATTCTTAAATATTGTAAATAATCGAGGCATGATGCTCTTATATTGCTGTAAATGTGTAGTTTGCATTTTAGCTGCTTAAAAGTCCATTTCTTCATTTTTGGGCCCTTTTTGAGCAAAAGTGCCAATAGTATATGAAATGGACGTCCCAAAAAGGGTGTTTTTCGACCGTTTTTGACGATTTTGCCAAGTTTGAAACTGTGTTTTTGATATTTTTAAGACTTCAGAAACGGTAAATGAACAATTGATAGATGTTATTTGAATCTTCAAAACTGCCATTGCCTGAACTCAAGTATACATCATAAATGCTTGTGACGCTCTTGATCTGAAATATTGGAAATCGGGCGAATTTTTTTCTCTACTGTTTGGTAGATATTATTAAAAATAATTCTACCTGTTTCAAATGCTCAAAATTCAAGATTTTAGATGAGAAAACTTGTTTTTGTAAATGTAAATTGATGTCTATTTTTCTATAATAATACGGATAATTATTTGTGTATTTTTTATAACTTTGCGATAAAAATAAAAGTGTAGATTATCTAGAAGAATGGAACTAAATCATAACGGATATAGAAGTTTAAATACGAAGTGGAATCTATTGTCTTTACTATTATTGTTGCAATTGTTTTTTTTACCGAGCATATCACATGCTGAAAATTTACTATTTCAACATGGGAAATATTCCAATCAATGGGATTTTAATCTGATCGATATTGGTAGTGTAATCTATTCAAAATTTGATCTTGATAAAGATTCCTCCCTGTGCCTGAAGACAAGATGGGATCCTGTGCAAATGGGGTGTGTCGTTTTATCCAGACATCGAGCTATTGATTCTAAAATTTCCATCTCTATTCGTTATAAGACCCAATACTGTAGCAAAGTTAATTTAATTATTACAAGAAATAATGGTGACCGGAGGATCTTAAAAGATACCATAAGATTAAAACCATCAACAGAATGGACCTCTGCGAAACGTTCTATAAAGGTCCATGAACCTCAATTATTAAACATTTCGATCAAACTTGAAAAAATGAAAGGTCATTGGGGAGCATTATGGCTTAACGACATCAGTATTCCTGATGAGGCATTGACTACAGCAGATTCGGTTCAGATAGACTCCTCCTTTTCATCATTGAAAAATAATATAACTTGTTGGTCTGATTCTGACTGGAATCAATTCTCCTTTATGAAAAAGCCCATTTTGGGAATTGGCGAAACATGCCATGGAACCCAAGAAATGCAAGATATTGCCATCTCTATCATGAAGGAAAGAATACTCAAAAACAATTGTCAACTTATCTGTAAAGAATGGCCTATAGAGCGGACTCTGTATGCCAACAGATTTATTCATGGAGATTCTAACTTTCAGCTGGAAGATTTTTTGAAAGGATTTGATTACTTTGTTGAATCAGAATCATCAATTTCATCATTTCTCAAATGGTTGAAATCTTATAATTCAAGCCATTATAAAAAAGTGTCTCTTTGCGGATTGGATTTTGAAATACACAGATTTCAAAGCTTTTTTGATCTGCATAAATTTTTTGGATGTCTAAACAAAGAGAGAAACATTCCGGGAGTAGACTCTATCTGTCAGTCGTTGTCGTCTCCAAAAACATCTGTAAAAAAAATAGTCAGCCAAATTACTCGAAATAAGAACTTGGATTCCATTTTGAATCCGGAAGAAAAAAAGGTTATTATTCAAAGTTTGAAACTTACTGACTATAGTGATGATCACATAAAACGATTTGCATATCGTGACCACGCATTTTATGATAATTTTACTATAGAAAGTGACAGCCTTCTGAAAGCAGGGGGAACCGTTACTCTTGGTGCCCATTTTGGGCATCTTAATTATGTGGATAGAATGTATTATACTTCTCTGAAAAATGATTTTGATGCAGGCTACTATCTAAAAAACAACTATAAAAACAACTATTCCTGTGTCGGTCTTATTGCCTTAAAAGGAACAACAATATATATAGATACTCCACATGACAGTATCAATCCGATAGAAGTAGAAATTCCGAAAGCTTCGCCGTTTAGTCTGGAATCAGAATTAGGAAAATTATCGTTGGACTCTCTTTATTTATCTACAGAAAATATGAATGGCGCTTTCTATTCTTTTTGTAGAAGTATTGGATATTTATTTTGCCCTGAAGTAGATAGATTAGATTTCCCGATAGTTCCAAAATCGAGAGCTGACGGCTTTATTTATTTGAGACAAGTTCATGCTATAAAAAAAGAAAAAACAAAAAGAGAATTCGAGATGGAAGTATCTGATTATATGAAACGTGCTGAAAATAAGAAACATATTTTTTGACAAGTCAGATTTTGTTGAAATACTGGGAGCAAAATAAGTACGAAGAATACTCGGATATTCGATGCGTTAATACTTTATAATTAAAAATTAGAATGGGACTGTACTTTTTAGGGTGAATGTTTGATAGGCTTGTCTTTCGGAGCTTTTCACACTTCTATTTCTCAGTTTAATTTCTGACATATATGGAATTTTCTTAATAATTTGAAGAATATAACCGGACATAAGAATTCTATTGCTTTCCCCTTTTAAAAACAATGTTTTTCATGCTTTCTTGTTTAAATAATTCCATCTACGTAATGAGGTTGAAATTTTTTTTTATTTTTGTGAAACGAAAAGTGACTTTATGTGTTATATGATCAAAGGACGTAAAAAATAGCAATCACTTTGTAACGCAGATATGCAGCCAACAGAATTCAATCAAACGGCAACA